>JBEATG010000112.1:0-3790 GCA_041162035.1 Bacteroidota bacterium | reverse complement strand
GCACTATCCTTGATTTTGTCCTGTGCATTTATGTTTTGATTCAAAACACAAATCATGGAAATGGCGAGGCTTAATTTTAATTTCATAATATTGAGGCGCAAAAATAAAGTCAATTGAAACTGCTCGTTTTTGAAATGAGGAAAAGTGATTTATGTTATACGGAAAAATAAAAAGGAGTCCCGAAAATTGGGACTCCTTTTTGGCTAGAATTTATTTTTAATAAAAGGTTCATTTTAGGCCAATAAAAAGAGCCAAATATTGCATTTGGCTCTTTTATGAGTATAAGTAGTAAAATATAAAAGAGGTTTATTTAAGTCTTTTATATTTTTATAAAAAGACTTAAATAAACAGTATAAAAATTAATTAAATATATTATTCATTTAAATTTATTTTCTCAAAAAATTTAAATGAATAATAGTGCGTCTCCGTAAGAGAAGAAACGGTATTTATCTTTAATTGCTTTTTTGTATGCTTCCATCGCTAATTCATATCCTGCAAAAGCACAAGACATAATTAACAAACTAGTTTTTGGTAAATGAAAGTTGGTTACCAAGCTATCTGCAATATTAAAATTATAAGGAGGGTGAATGAAATGATTCGTCCATCCTTCTGCAGGTTTTAATAAACGTTGCGCAGTAACGCTGCTTTCCATTGCACGCATAGCTGTTGTTCCAATCGAACAAACGCGACGACCATTTTGTTTCGCAGTATTAATGATGCGACAAGCATCTTCATCAATCTTAAAATATTCAGCATCCATTTTATGTTTGCTTAAATCTTCCACTTCAATAGGGCGGAAAGTGCTTAAGCCAGTATGTAAGGTAACTTCCGCAAAACGAATACCTAAAATTTCAGATCTTTTAATTAACTCCTTACTAAAGTGTAAACCAGCTGTTGGCGCAGCTACTGCACCTTCATGCTTAGCATAAACTGTTTGGTATCTTTCTTTATCTTCTTCGTCTGGTTTGCGCTTAATGTATTTAGGTAATGGTGTTTCTCCTAAAAATTCTAACATGTTTCTAAATCCATCATCGTCACCTTCCCATAAAAAACGGATGGTACGGCCACGGCTAGTAGTGTTGTCAATGACTTCGGCAACCAATTCTTCATTTTCGCCAAAATATAATTTGTTTCCTACACGAATTTTTCTTGCGGGATCAACAATTACGTCCCATAAACGATTGGGCTTATTTAATTCTCTTAATAAGAAAACTTCAATCTTAGCACCTGTTTTTTCCTTGCGACCATACATACGAGCAGGAAATACTTTGGTGTTGTTCACGACAAAAACATCTTTATCGTCATAGTACTCTAATAAATCGGAAAAATTTCGATTCTCCATGTGACCGTTCTGACGGTTCACGACCATCAGTCTACTGTCTTCTCTACGTTTGGTAGGGTGTTGCGCGATTAAATTCAAAGGTAGGTCGTACCTAAATTGGGAAAGTTTCATTTGTGTCTATTTTTGGGTGATAGCCACATTAAGTTTACTACAGCCTTACGGGGCAGTTCGCTTCATGTTACGGCATGAAAATTATGGAGGCAAATGTACGACTTTAGCATTAATTTTGCGGACACAACATTTGTATCTAAAATTGGGCAATTTATACAAAATCACTAGATTTGCAAACAATTGTTAGTTTTTGGTCCGGTGTTGATTTAAAACAAATTATTCTATGTTGAAAGCTAAGTGGTGGAAAGTTTTGTCATTTTTCCTTTTGTTGTACACCTGTACTTATGGATTCATTGTTAAAGTACCAAAGTTGGATGATCGCATGCGAGAGTCAATTCGCAATATGTTTTTTCATGTGCCAATGTGGTTTGGTATGATGATTCTATTTTTTGTATCCTTATTTTATGCAATTAAATATTTAAGATCAGGCAATCCAGTGCATGATGTATATTCTTATGCTTATGCATCCATGGGTTTGGTTTTTGGCATTTTAGGAATTATTACGGGGGCGTTCTGGGCCAACTATCAATGGGGAAGTCCTTGGGTAGGTGATCCAAAACAAAATGGGGCAGCTATTGCATTACTTATTTATTTTGCTTATTTCGTTTTAAGAGGAAGTTTAATTGATACCGAAAAGCGTGCAAGATTATCTGCAGTGTATAATATATTTTCCTTTTTCATGTTGTTTCCTACTTTATGGATATTACCAAGATTAACTGAATCCTTACACCCGGGTGGACAAGGCAGTGAAGGAAATCCTGGAATTAATGGAAAAGATATGTCAGCAAACATGCGCACTGTTTTTTATCCTGCGGTTATTGGTTGGACTTTATTAGGTGTATGGATTAGTACATTAAATATTCGTTACCAAATATTAAAATTAAAGAAGGAAGAATTATTATAAATATTAACAAATTAAATCAAAGAATATGATTTCTCTTTTACAAGCAATGAACGCAAATAATGCAGACAGCTTAATGTTGCGCGATGGTAAAATTTATTTAGTAATGACCGTCGTTAGCATCATATTAGTGGGCTTATTTATTTATGTGGCGAGCATTGATAAAAAAATAAGTAAGTTGGAAAATAGCGCAAAAGATTAAATTTATTTAAAACCAAAATATATGTCAGACAATCAGCCTTACAGTTTTTTTGAAAGCGTTGAAAAAAGTTTCGACAAGGCTTCTAAGTTTACAACCTGGGAGCAAGGAATATTAGATCAAATTAAAGCTTGTAATAGTATTTACAGCATGCGTTTCCCAGTAAAAATGGATGACGGACACATTGAAGTTATTGAGGCGTATCGTGTACAGCATTCACAACATAAGTCACCATGTAAAGGGGGTATTCGTTTTAGTATGGCAGTGAATCAGGATGAGGTAATGGCATTGGCTGCATTAATGACTTATAAGTGTGCCATTGTGAATGTTCCTTTTGGTGGTGCGAAGGGCGGGATTAAAATTAGCCCGCGAAGTTTAAGTGCGTATGAATTAGAAAAAATAACCAGAAGATATACTTCGGAATTAGTAAAGAAAAATTTTATCGGTCCAGGTATTGATGTACCAGCACCAGATTACGGAACAGGTGAGCGTGAGATGGCATGGATCGTGGATACCTATCAATCATTAAAGCCAGGCGAAATTGATGCAGCTGGTTGTGTGACTGGTAAACCTATTTCTTTAGGTGGTGTGCGTGGTCGTAAAGAAGCCACAGGCTTGGGTGTATTTTTTGGCATCAGAGAAGTTTGCTTGATGGAAGATCAAATGAAAAAATTAGGACTAACAGTGGGTGTACAGGATAAAAATGTAATTGTACAAGGATTGGGTAATGTTGGTTACTATACTTCAAAATTCTTTAGAGAAAATGGTGCCAAAGTAATTGCTATTGCAGAATTTGAAGGGGCTATTTATAACGCGGATGGATTAAATGAGGAAGATGTTTTTCAACATCGTAAAAAAACAGGAAGCATTTTAAATTTTCCAGGAGCTACTAATATTGCGAATAGTGCAGATGCATTAGAAATGGAATGTGATATTTTAATTCCTGCTGCGTTGGAAAATGTTATTGATAAAGATAATGCGCCACGAATCAAAGCGAAAATAATTGGGGAAGCGGCGAATGGTCCATTAACGCCAGCAGCGGATGAGGTTTTTGCAAAAAAAGGAATTTTAGTTATTCCTGATATGTATTTAAATGCTGGTGGTGTTACTGTATCTTATTTTGAGTGGTTGAAAAATTTAAGCCATGTAAGATATGGTCGTTTGGAAAAAAGATTCACAGAAAATGCGAACATTAATATTTTGAATCAGATGGAGGAATTGACAGGTAAAAAAGTTA
>JBEATG010000091.1:0-5936 GCA_041162035.1 Bacteroidota bacterium | reverse complement strand
CAATAATTGCTGGTGAATAAACCCAGTATTTACTTCATCAATATCCCCCACAAATCCAAAATCAATATTAGTTCCAACTCTTTTATGCGCCTTTATTAAATTAGCATCCGCACCAGACAGTCCCAATGCATTTACATTCAAAGCCTGCAATTGTGCGATTATATTTTTATTAATGTAACCTGCATAAACCATTGTTACAATTTTCAAAGTTTCCCCGTCTGTAATTCTTCTTCCTTCCACCATGGTTTGCTCCACCCCTAATGATACAGCTAAGCTAGTGGCCAACTTGCCACCCCCATGCACTAAAATAGCCTGGCCTTTTATTTGTGTAAAAGCCTGCAAGCATGTCGACAACAACATTGGATTGTCAACAATATTGCCCCCTATTTTTATGACATATAAATTTTCCATAAAGCCAGTTGGCTACTATTTATTTGTTGTATTTAATATTTCTGATAAAACTGCTTGCGCGGCCCAAACACGATTTGATGCTTCCTTGGTCACTAAACTATTTGCACTATCTAAAATCGCATCACTCAATTCTACATTACGACGTACTGGTAAGCAATGCATAATTTTTGCATCATTGGATACTGCTAATTTTTCAGGAGTTAACATCCAATTAGCATCAGTGCAAAGTACTTTACCATAATCTTGATAACTACTCCAGTTTTTTACATAAACAAAGTCGGCTTCTTTTAAAGCAGCTTGTTGGTCATGCGTTATTCTAGCGCCATTGGTGTACTCAGTTGACAAATCGTATCCTTCAGGATGTGTAATCACAAAATCAGCCTCACCCCAAGCATTCACCCATTCACTAAAACTATTTGCCACACATTGTGGTATTGGTTTTATATGTGGGGCCCAAGTTAAAACCACCTTGGGTTTTTTAGTTTTAAATGTACCGCTTAAATTCATCGATTCTTGGATCGTAATAATATCCGTTAAAGATTGGAGTGGATGTAAGGTTGCTGACTCCAAGCTCACAACTGGTATTCCTGCGTACTTAATAAATTGATTGATAATTTTTTCTGAATAATCTGCTGATTGATCCTGTAGACCAGGAAAAGTACGAATACAAAGAATATCAAAATAATTTCCCAATATGGGTGCTGCATCTTTAATGTGTTCAACCGTGTTTCCATTCATAATAGCCCCTTCACTAAATTCCAATGCCCAACCTTCCTTATCAACATTAAAAAGAATAGGCTCCATGCCTAAATTTTTCGCTGCCACTTGCGTGCTTAATCTGGTTCTTAAACTTGGATTAAAAAAAAGCAATCCTATGCGTTTATGTGCACCTAAATTTTTATCCAACAAAGGTTGTTGTTTATAGGTTAATGCCATTTCTACCAAAGCATTAATATTTGTTACATCCTTTACTGAAATAAACTGTTTCATGCGCTTAATCTTTCTTTTGCTTCAATACTTGAATTGCTTTATTCAAGCCGGTTAAAAATAAATTGATATCCTCCATACTAATTGCTAAAGATGGCAACAGTCTTATTACATTTGGTTTTGCTTCCCCTGTAAATATTTTAAAATCATTCAATAATACTTTACGCAGATCTTCTAACCCAGCTTCCATTTCAAAACCAATCATTAATCCCCGGCCTCTAACAGCTTTAACACCTTCTGTATTTTTTAATGCATTGATTAAATAATTACCCTTTTCCTCGGCGGCTTTAATTAAATGGTCCTGTTTCATCACTTCAATCACTGCAAGCGCTGCGGCACATGCTAAAGGATTTCCTCCAAACGTCGTTCCCAACATACCAAACTTAGCTTGAATATGCGGTGCTATTAATATGCCTCCAATGGGAAAACCATTACCCATACCCTTTGCCATTGAATATATATCTGCACTTACGCCAGCATGGTCATGTGCAAAAAATTGACCAGACCTGCCATAACCACATTGCACACTATCCGCAATATATACCGCGCCAAAATCATCACAACATTTTCTGATGACTTGTAAAAAAGCATCATCTGCTTCATAGATACCTGCAACGCCTTGAATACCTTCAATAATCACCGCAGCAATACTTGTTCCTTGTTCCGCAAAATATTTTTGCAACGCTGCAATATCATTAAATGGTAAAAAAATAATATTATCAGTTTCGTTCACTGGTGCAACAATACTTGGATTGTCAGTCGCAGCTACTGCTAATGAAGTACGTCCATGAAAAGCTTTTTTAAAGGCTACTATTTTTTTTCTGCCTGTATGGAAGGAGGCTAATTTTAAAGCATTCTCATTTGCTTCAGCACCGCTATTACATAGGAACAATTGAAAATCCTTTTTCCCACTGACTTCATTTAATGCAGTTGCCAATTCTTCCTGAATAGGCATCACGACTGAATTTGAATAAAATGCAATCGCATGCAATTGATCCTCAATGCGCTTTACCCAATGAGGTTGCGTGTGACCAATACTAATGACCGCATGTCCCCCATACATGTCTAAATATTCTTGCCCTTTGTCGTCCCATACACGGCTGCCAGCAGCTTTAGTAATAGCGATGGGGTTTAAAGGATAAACGTTGAATAAAGACATACTATTAAATTTTATTGTAAACAAAAACAGCTATTGCGTAATATGAAATTTAGCTGTTATCATTTATTTATTTTGTTGTTAAAAATAATTTGCTTTTAATTGTAAGCCTGCAGCTTCTTCTATACCAAAAATTAAATTCATATTTTGTACCGCTTGACCTACAGCTCCTTTTAATAAGTTGTCAACCACTGAATGAATGGCAATTTTATTTCCTTGCTTCTCTATATGAATTAAACACTTATTGGTATTGACTACCTGTTTTAAATCGATATTATTTTTTGACACATGCGTAAATGCATGCCCTTCATAAAAAGCATTATACAAATCATAGAGTGCTTCCAAACTTAAATCACTACTTATAATCGATGTTACAAAAATACCTCTAGTAAAATCACCTCTCCAAGGAACAAAATTTACTTCTGCATTTTGATTGCCTTGCAATTGTGCCAAACTTTGAACAATTTCATTCAAATGTTGGTGTTGTAATGTTTTATAGGCTTGAATATTATTGGCCCTCCAACTAAAATGACTGGTATTGGATAAACCTTGTCCTGCACCTGTTGAACCAGTGATACCAGTGGTATAAACCTCCTTTAATAATCCCTTCGCAGCCAAAGGCAATAATCCTAATTGAATGGCCGTAGCAAAACATCCCGGATTAGCGATATTATTCGCGGACTTAATTGCTTCCCTTTGTAATTCAGGTAAGCCATATATAAAATTTCTATCCCCAATTTTAGCAGAAGCAGCTAATCTAAAATCTTGCGAAAGATCAATAATTTTTATACTAGCTTTTATTTCATTGGCTGTCAAAAATTTATTTGCATCGCCATGTCCTACACACAAAAACAATACATCAATATTTTGATCCAATGTGTTTGTAAATTTCAATTCGGTATCGCCCAACAAATCAGCATGTACTTTGCTCACCAATTCGCCAGCACTACTTGTGCTATGCACAAAAGCAATATGCGCATTAGGGTGTCGCAACAATACACGTAGTAATTCACCACCTGTATAACCTGCGCCACCAACAATACCAATATTTACCTTTTGCATTTGATTCATTTTATAATTCTGTCGATAATTAACTACTTCTTATTTGATTCTTTAACCTGATGGAATATGGCAGTTTGATTACCAAATATTTTAGTGAACCCTCTTACATCCGCACCCGTCCAACCTGTATTCATTTCGCCATACTTACCAAATTTCGCACTCATTAAATCGTTTGCCGATTCAATACCGATGATTTGAAAACGATATGGATTCAACTGAATAAATACATCTCCTGTTACTTGTTGTTGTGAATTGGTTAAGTAGGCTTCAATATCACGCATCACAGGATCCAATATTTGACCTTCGTGTAACCAGTTGCCATAAAACTGTGCCAATTGATCCTTCCATGATAATTGCCATTTGGTTAACACATGTTTTTCCAAAGCATGATGTGCTTTTAAAATAACCATGGGTGCCGCCGCTTCAAAACCCACACGGCCTTTAATCCCAATAATAGTATCGCCCACATGTATATCTCGACCAATTCCGTAAGCCCCTGCAATTGATTGAATATATTGAATCGCCTCAGTAGGATGTGCGAAAGATTGACCGTTTACTTTATTAATTTCTCCTTGCGCAAAACCAATGACCATTTCCTCCGAAGCTCCTTCCTTTGTCATTTGCGTTGGCCAGGCACTTTCAGGCAAGATTCCTTTTGAGTTTAAAGTTTCTTTACCTCCAACACTGGTACCCCACAATCCTTTATTGATGGAGTATGCTGCCTTTTCAAAATTCATTTCCACCCCCTTGCTTTTCAAGTAATCAATCTCAGCTTCTCTACTTAATTGCAAATCACGAATGGGTGTTAAAATTTCAACGCCTGGAATCATGATATTAAAAATCATATCAAATCGCACCTGGTCATTACCAGCACCTGTACTTCCATGTGCTACTAATTTTACATCTAATTTTTTTACATGTTCCGCAATATGCAATGCTTGACTTAATCTTTCAGCACTTACACTTAAAGGATAGGTGTTGTTTTTTAAAACATTACCATAAATCAAGTATTTAATAATGCTATCATAATATCCTTGGACTGCATCTACAGTAGTATGTGTTTTTACACCCAACGCATACGCATGCGCTGCTACTTTTTTTAATTCTTCCTCAGAAAAACCACCCGTATTCACAATCACACTATGTACTTCCAACCCTTTTTCTAAGGTTAAGTATTTAACACAATAGGTAGTGTCTAATCCGCCACTAAATCCAACGACCACTTTTTCCATAAAAATTATTTTTTTCTAAGCCAGCTTACTAATTTACTGCCATCCATTTTCTTAAATAAATTTGGTGCTTCATTTTTACTCGAAACTTCCCCAACCGATTCTTGTTTGCTTGTTTCCTGTTTAGGTTCATATAACATAGCCGTACACATACAATTTTTTCGATCCTTGCTCATTAAAATATCATAATTCACACAACTTTTACAGCCGGCCCAAAATTCTTCATCATCCGTTAATTCACTATAGGTAACTGGCTCATAGCCCAACTCGCTGTTTATTTTCATCACCGCTAATCCAGTCGTTAATCCGAAAAGCTTTGAATTAGGATACTTGTCTCTGGATAGTTGAAAAATGGTATGCTTAATTTTTTTCGCAATACCTGTTTTCCGATATGCTGGGGCTACAATCAACCCACTGTTTGCTACGAATTGACCATGTTGCCACGCTTCAATATAACAAAAACCAACCCATTCGCCAGTAGCGGTAACAGCGATGACCGCTTTACCTTCCTGAATTTTTTGGGATACATATTCTGGGCTTCTTCTGGCAATACCTGTGCCACGCGCTTGAGCAGAAGATGCCATTTCGTCGGTGATGGTTTCTGCATACACAGTATCCCCACTATCGGCTATTCGAACTATAATGTTAGGTTCCAATGATGTAAATTAGTTTAAATGAAGGAACAGTTTTGGCTATAGAAATGAATATGTCGGGGATTTTTCCACTGATAGGGGCAACTGCCAATTGCTCGTCCTATCAGAATCCACGTCGGAAAAAAAACTTATCCAATCTTGGAAAGTAAATTGTCCTAATTCTGTTCAAAACAGGAACAAGTGCATTGTTTGCACTTGTAAAAAGGATATGTTGTTTCGCCTGTTTCATTTAATAAGATCCTTGTTTAAGGAATGAGCTGTAAAAATATAAAATAATTAGATAAATAGCCCCCTTTTGACTTAAAAACTTGGCTTTTGCCCCATTAATAGAACGATTAGCTCGTAAAAGAATACCTGTTAGTTTCCAACTAAGGATTTTGAGGTGTAATTTTGTACAATAAGAAATCTAATACAACCATTATGAGAAAACCAATCATT
>JBEATG010000086.1:0-4267 GCA_041162035.1 Bacteroidota bacterium | reverse complement strand
CCCCTTTACTAAATGTATAATCAAAGCCTTTCAATACAATTAATTCACCATAAGATTTGTACACCTTCTTTGCTTCAATAATCTTACCCCCCAAACGGGTCATCTTCATGTCCAACTGTAAATTGGAGTCGTCAATTTTTTGCTTGGCCCTGGCTTCTACTTCATAAAAATTATCCTGTCTGCTTTTACTTTTCGTGGTTCTAGCTTTGGGTTGCTTGCGCATCCACTCCAACTCCTTTCGGAAAGTATTTTTTGCTTTATCAATACTGGCTAATTCAGATTCAATTCTTGCCGCTTTCTTTTCTAAATAATTTTCGTAATCCCCTTTATAACTATATAAATTTTCACGTTCCAATTCCCAAATCTCATCCGTGACAGATTCTAAAAAATAGCGATCATGCGAAACCAATAATAAAGTCACTTTTTCCTGCTCCAAATAATTCTCCAACCACTCAATCATGTTTAAATCCAAATGATTGGTCGGCTCATCCATTAACAATAAAACATGCTTAGGCTCAAAGCCAATTTGTATTAATGTTTTTGCCAATGAAACGCGCTTACGCTGCCCGCCACTTAATTTTGATACTGGTTGCTCTAAATGGTGAATATTTAATTGCGTTAAAATAGTTTTTACTTTGGATTCAAAATCCCATGCACTATTTTCCTCCATCTCCATAATCGCATTAGTAATTAAATCCTCATCCTCAGTTTCCATAGCCATCTCATAATTACTTATCGCTTTCATGGTTGGATGTTCCTGATTAAATAAGTTTTGTGTAACAGTCGCTGATTCGATAAACTGTGGATCCTGTTCAAATAAAACCAAATGCACATCCTTATGAATTTTAGCAGTGCCAGAATCAGGCACTTCCTTCCCAGATAAAATGCGCAAAAGCGTGCTTTTTCCTACCCCATTCCGGGCAATAAGTGCAATGCGGTCACCTTCATTGATATTAAAATTAATCCCTTTAAATAGGGGCTGGATACCATAGCTTTTTGTCAAATTTTCAACGGAAACATAATTCATGGCGCAAAGATAAGCGGGGAAAAGGAGGATGTCACTTTTTAGAGAGGCTTTAGCTAAAAAATAGGGTAAAAAGAGGGGAACAATGTACTTTTGTCATTGTTATAGAATAAAAGTAATAAAATGAAGCATTTTGAGGTCCCATTAGGTTATCGCAGCTCCTTAATTTCAGCAATAAAGGAAAAGAGAAAGGAGGACGATAAACTAAAAAAAGACACGCAACCTACCTTACTTGATTTGGGTAATTTAAAGATTTATTTAGCACGCCACTTTGGTTTTTGTTATGGTGTTGAAAATGCGATTGAAATTGCTTACCGAACCATTGAATCCAATCAAGGCAAAAGAATATTTTTATTAAGTGAGATGATTCACAACCCACAAGTAAATGCAGATTTACTTCAAAAAGGGGTACAATTTTTACAAGATACGAATGGCAATGAATTAATTCCATTCGAAACATTGACAAAGGATGATATTGTGATTATCCCTGCATTCGGTACTACGATTGAAATGGAAAAAAGATTAAATGCTATTGGTATTCAAGTGCAGCAATATAATACCACCTGCCCTTTTGTTGAAAAAGTATGGAATAGAAGTGCACAAATTTCAAAAAAAGGATATTCCATTATTATTCACGGCAAGCCCACGCATGAAGAAACAAGAGCAACCTTTTCACATGCGTCTGAAAATAGCCCTACATTAATTGTGAATGATATGGAAGATACCATTCAATTAGGAAAAATTATTTCTGGCGAATTACCTCTTGCCCATTTTTATAATTATTTCAAAGGGAAATATTCTGAAAATTTCAATCCAGAAACTGACTTAGAAAAAATTGGTGTAGTAAATCAAACCACACAATTGGCTACAGATACCCAATCCATTTCGGACTATTTAAAAACGGTTATGGTTACCAAATTCGGCGAATCCGAACTACCCGTTCACTTTGCAGATACGCGTGACACTTTATGTTACGCCACCAATGATAATCAAACAGCAGTCAATAGCTTATTGGAAATTCCTGCAGATATCGCTTTTGTCATGGGTGGAAAAAATAGCAGTAACAGTTCACATTTGGTGGAACTTTGCGAAAATAAATTACCTACTTATTTTATTGATGGCCCTGAAAAACTAATGGATGCCAATTCCATCCTGAATACTAATTGGAGAAATAAAGAACAATCAATCATTAATAATTATTTGCCAACGCAGCAACCCACTACTATTTTAATGACCAGTGGCGCTAGTTGTCCCGATACGGTGGTGGAAGCGGTCATTCGACAAATAGCCGATTATTACCAAGTTTCAGATGCGCTAAAAGCATTGGAAGCGAAATGGATTAATTAAAAAAATACTTATTTATTATTTGCTTGGCTAATGCGCTCTTGCGCCCATTTCAATGCAATGTCAAGTTGCGCTTCTCTAGTCATATTTGAATTGTCCAAAACTAAGGCGTCATCTGCCTGTTTCAATGGACTATGTTCACGCGTGGTATCAATCAAATCGCGGTGTTGTAAATTTTCTGAAATCTCGGCTACCGTAATCGCTGCATTTTTTGCACTTAATTCTAAAAATCTTCTTTGCACTCTAATATCAGGACTTGCTGTAACAAATATTTTTAATTCTGCTTTCGGAAATACAACTGTTCCAATATCCCGCCCATCCATCACAATTCCTTTCGATTCGCCCATGGCTTGTTGTTGCGCAACCGCAAAATCTCGCACAAGGGCAATTGCTGCAACTTCACTTACTTTTTGACTTACCCGCATTTCCCGAATTTCTTGTTCTACATTCTCCTCATTTAAATACATATCACTTTGCAAACTTGCCGGATTGTATTTAAATTGAAGCGTTATTTTATTTAACGCTGCGGCAATGTCAGTGTTATTATCAAAATCAATGCCTGCCCTTAAAAAAAATAATGCAACCGCACGATACATTGCTCCCGTATCTATAAAAACATATTGCAGGTTTTTTGCCATGGCTTTGGCCAACGTGCTTTTACCACAGGAGGAAAATCCATCAATAGCAATGATTATTTTTTGATTCGCCATTATTCAACATTAATCGTTTGTGTTTTTGGAAGATTGGCATTGCGAATAGCAATTTGTCGCACTGCTTGCGAAACAACAGTCCGCAATGCATCTTTAGAAATTTCATCCTTGCCTACCATTGCAGGAACACCTTCATCTCCGCCTTCTCTTATGGATTGCACCAATGGTATTTGTCCAAGGAAAGGTAAATCATATTCCTCCGCTAAATTGCGGCCACCTTCCTTGCCAAATAAATAATATTTATTGTTCGGTAATTCTTCAGGTGTAAAATAAGCCATGTTTTCAACCAGCCCAATGATGGGCACTTTAATATTTGCTTGGCCAAACATCGCGATTGCCTTTTTTGCATCCGCTAATGCCACCGTTTGTGGCGTAGTAACAATCACCACCCCTGTCACTGGCACTGTTTGCATTATTGTTAAATGTATATCTCCAGTTCCAGGAGGCATATCAATGACTAAATAATCGAGTTCCCCCCAATCCACATCAGTGATAAATTGGCGAATAGCACTACTTGCCATGGGTCCTCTCCAAACCACCGCATCTTTTTCATCCACTAATAAACCAATACTCATTAAACGAATTCCAAATTTTTCCAAAGGCAAAATAATTCCTTTTCCATTTTCATCTTTCATCATTGGACGTTGACCACGTACACCAAACATAATAGGTACACTTGGACCATAAATATCCGCATCCATTAATCCTACTTTTGCACCACCCTCCGCTAAAGCAAGCGCTAGGTTTGCAGAAACGGTACTCTTACCCACACCCCCCTTTCCACTCACTACCGCAATAATATTTTTTACTTGCGCTAAAACTGTTTTTTCATCCTGCCTTCTACTGGTTGTATTCGAGGTAAAATTTACTGTAACAATCGCCTGCTTATTCACCAATAATTTAATCGCATTTTCACATGCATTTTTCATCAAATCCTTCATTGGACATGCAGGTGTAGTTAATATAATGGTAAAACTTACCTGATCACCATCCACTACTAAATCGGTAATCATATTCAATGTAACCAAGTCCTTCCCTAAATCCGGCTCCTGCACATTACTTAATGCCTTTAGTATCAAATCCACTGTCATTTTGAAAGTTTTTGTTAAAAAAATAGCGACGTGCAAAGTTAAGTCTCAATAGGCTTATTTTGCAGTTTTAATTGGAGGATTATCCATTATTATTTAAA
>JBEATG010000044.1:0-6842 GCA_041162035.1 Bacteroidota bacterium | reverse complement strand
GATTGGTATTTAGGAAAAATAGGATTTACTGAAATGGGAGAAATTATGGGCATCAAACAAATGATGGAATTAATTCAAGAAGAATTTCCAAATTTAAAATTTGGTTATTTCAATCCTCCAATAGAAAGAATCAAAGGTGACTATAGCGAGAATTTCGCACATCACTAAACAAGTAGAATTGAAAAAACAATTTAACAAACAATACCAACTAGGTGCCCTACTTGCCATTACTGCAAGCTTTATTTGGTCGGGTAATTTTATTGTTTCAAGATATGCGATACATTTAGCGGGCCCGTTAAGCTTAACATTTTTTAGATGGACAGTAGCCACCATCAGCATGTTTCCCTTTGCCTATAAAAATTTCAAGAACGAATTACCTATATTCAAACAAAACAAAACCTACTTTTTTTTAATGGGGCTGGTTGGTATTGCAATTTATAATAGCTTAATATATACCGCTGGACATTATACTACGGCTATTAATATGGCACTCATCGGATCCATTATCCATCCTATTGTTGCCACTGTGCTTGCCGCAATATTGGTGCAAGAAAAACTACATTGGAAAAATATTTCAGGGATTGCATTAGGAATTATAGGTATCCTGCTTTTGGTATCCAAAGGCGATATCAACAATATCCTGCAATTTAAATTTGCTTCAGGTGATTTATGGATGGTGGCTGCAGGTTGTTGTTTTGGAACTTACAATGTGTATGTAAAAAAAATGCCAGTAGGAATTTCATCGAATAGCTTTTTGCTTTGCATATTTGCCATAGGCGCTACCATCCTATTACCATTTTCATTATATGAGATGACCTATGTGCAACCTATTCAATTTTCAGGACAATTTCTTTTGATCATCTTATATATAGGTATTGGTAATTCAACCATTGCTTACTTTTTATGGAATAGCGCCATTAGTAAATTAGGCGTAGGTAAAACTGCGTTATTTGGCACGCTGATTCCATTATTAAGTTCCATTGAAGCGGTGTTTGTGCTGAATGAAATATTTACCTTATTTCAAGCCATCAGTGGTTTAATTATATTATCAGGTATTATTATCAATACATGGCCTTCAAAAAAAATGCATGGATAATACGCTAATATTATTATGCATTATTGCATTTGTAGCAGGGTTTGTAGATGCGATTGTGGGTGGTGGTGGATTAATACAAACGCCAGCAGGTTTAATTTTAATGCCCAATGAATCAGTCGCAAGCGTTATTGGTTCACTAAAAATACCTTCCTTCACCGGCACTTTTTTTGCTGCCAGACAATACTTGCAAAAAGTTAAAATTCCCTTAAAAAGAATTCTACTCTTCTCCTCTATTGCCTTTGCCGCTTCATTTATTGGATCCTATTGTTTAACCATCGTGAGTAATCAGTATATGAAGCCAATCATATTTTTTGTTTTGGTGATTATTGCTATTTATACTTTCACGAAAAAAAGCCTAGGGCAGTCCAATACCAATCACGCACTGGTGTTTTCAACAAGCAAAGGCGCAATACTTTGTTTGGCATTAGGATTTTATGATGGATTTATAGGCCCTGGTGCTGGAAGCCTATTAGTACTGGCTTTTATAAGTTTTTTAGGCTTTGATTTTTTACAAGCCAATGCCCATGCCAAAGTGGTAAATCTGGCTACCAATTTAGGATCCATTGTACTATTTATAATTAAAGGAAGTATTATGTGGTCCGTCGCCATTCCCATGGCCGTTTGCAATGCTGTTGGAGGGATATTAGGCTCCAAGATGGCGATTCAAAAGGGAAACCAGTTTATTCGTACTGTTTTTTTGATTGTAATTATCGCTACCCTTTGCAGATTGGGATATGATGTATTTTTCCATTAATTTTAAGCTATGGAATTAAATTTTGAACAACAAAAGAATATTAAAGCAGGAATTTACACCACCATTATATGCGTGTTACTTTCTTTGTTGTTTTTTATTTTTAATTGGAACCAAGCTGCACCCACCATCATACCTCCTGAGCCTAGTTATATGGAAGTGAATTTAGGTAATAGCGAAACAGGTGCAGGAGATATCGCACCAAAAAGTAAAGATGCCCCTGCCCCAGAAATAGGAAATACAAAAATGGTAAAAGCAAGTTCCAATACCAAATACATTAAAATTAACAACAGCGTTACTGATGAAAATGATGAAGCAATAAAATCATCCAATGCCAAAAATAAATTAAAATCAACCCCTGTTCCTCCAGCACCAAAACCAAAAGCATTGATGGGAAAATATGCGGGGGGCAACGGTAAGGGCGGTAATAACCAAGACAGTTATAACGATGCAAAAGACCAAGGCATTGCAGGTGGCAAGGGTGATCAAGGAGTTGCCAATGGCAGTATTGATGGGAAAAGTTATTCGGGTGAAGGCGGTCCTTCTGTGACCAAAGGGGACAGGCGCATTACCAAAGCCTACTTGTTTAATGGCGATGTGGAACCTGCAACCATTTATGCTGAAATTGAAGTAAATCCATCAGGCGCAGGACGCTTTGTACAAATTGTAAAAGGCTCCTCCTCGAATGATAGTAAATATAAAAAAGCAATTGTTCAATACCTTACTAAAATTAGCTTTAATACTTCCGACCACAGTTCTAATGTGACTGTTAAATTCAAGTTTGAAAACCAATAAAATTTTCAACATTTAAAATGTCCTATCAAGACACTATTGACTATTTATATAGTCGCCTACCCTTATTTAGTCGCATAGGACCAGCTGCGATAAAGGCCGACTTACACAACACCATTGCTATTTGTGATTTATTGGGCAATCCCCAAAATAAATTCAAAACAATTCATATCGCCGGCACCAATGGAAAAGGCTCCACCAGTCATATGTTGGCATCCATTTTACAAGAAGCAGGATACAAAACCGGATTATATACTTCCCCACATTTGTATGATTTTAGAGAGCGTATCAAAGTGAATGGAATCATGTGTTCAGAAACATTTGTGACTTCTTTTACCAATAAAATGAAACCATTTATTGAAAAAGTGGAACCGAGTTTTTTTGAAATAACGGTTGGAATGGCTTTTGAATACTTCGCTAATGAAAATGTTGATATCGCCATTATTGAAACTGGATTAGGTGGCAGATTAGATAGCACTAATATCATTAACCCGATATTAAGTATTATCACCAATATTGGCATGGACCATATGGCCCTCCTTGGAAATACATTAAGTGAGATTGCTTCTGAAAAAGCAGGTATCATAAAAGCAACTACCCCCGTTGTCATTAGCGAAGTGATTCCTGAAACAAAAAATATATTTGAACAAAAAGCCACTAGCTTACATGCGCCTATCTATTTCGCGGATGATTTTATTCAATTTAAATCCTTTCAAAATAATTGGCAAAGCTCCCTATTTGAATTTAATCAACCACATATTCATTTATTAGACGCTCCTTTATTTCCTAAATCATTTACTGTAGAATGTGATTTGCCTGGGAAATACCAATATAAAAACTTGAAAGGTGTTTTAGTGGCAATACAATTACTGGCCACGATGGGTTGGAAACTACATGCCAACAAGGTTTTGAAGGGGCTCCTAAATGTTAGAAAAAATACAGGGTTAATGGGCAGATGGGAATGCATCCAAACAAACCCAAGAATAATTTTAGACGTCGCACATAATGAACACGGTATAAAAGCATTATTAGAGCAATTGGAAAGTTTACACTATACGCAATTACATATCGTAACGGGTATGGTAAAAGATAAGGATGTAGATGCAGTTTTAAGTTTACTCCCCAAAAATGCGACCTACTATTTTACACAATCTCATATACCCAGAGCATTACCTGTAAGTGAATTAGCCAGTAAAGGAAATGCATTTGGTTTAAGCGGCAGCCAGTTTGAAAACGTCAACATTGCTTTACAAGCTGCCAATAAAAATGCAACATCCAATGATTTAATATTGGTTATCGGTAGTGTGTTTTTAGTTGCCGAAGTGGACCGAAGCCAACGCAACTAAAAAAAAGAAGCGGAAAAATTTAGCTTACCAACCTTTTTGTTCGCATAAATTTTTGATGTGCGCGATATGATGTTTTCCATGCCAAGAATATATACAAAGCATATCCCACAAAGTCACATCCGCTTTACGTTCAGGGTGGTATAATTTACATTGCCATTGTTCATCTGTCATTGATTCTAATAAAATTACCCAACGATAATGCAGCGCATGTAAAATGGTTGTTGAATAGTTCACAGGGGTGTTTAAAACATCGGCGGTATTTACCCAAGCATCCTGTTGATAAGGTTTTATTGGAGGTGTATCTTCCGTAAGTGCTAACTTAAATCGGATAAATGCATTCATATGACTATCCGCAATGTGTCCAATTAGCTGTTGCACCGTCCACCCACCTTCTCTATATGGGGTATCTAATTGTGCTTTATCTAAATGCTGTATTGTAAATTCAATATCAGCAGGGGTAACCCTGATTTCATTGATCCATTGCTTTTTTGTTGCTTCAGAAAATGGCATTGGTTCATATTTGCCAATAGGATAACGCGGATCTGCTGTCATAGTATTTAATTAATCTTGTTTTAAAATATTTTATTGTCTTTTATTAATCTTCTCTCCAAGCTTTGCCTGTACGGTGTATAAACACATCTTCCAAATTTGCTTTTTTCACTTCCTTCACTTTTTCAAAACCGGATGCAACTAGTTCATCAATGAGTGCATTGGGTGTATTAATTGCAATAATTTCACCACTATCAATAATAGCTACACGATCACATAATACTTCGGCCTCGTCCATATAATGTGTCGTAATGATCACGGTGGTCCCATTGTCTCTGATCTCCTTTATCAAATCCCATAAATTACGACGCGCTTGTGGATCAAGGCCTGTTGTGGGTTCGTCTAGAAAAACAATTATGGGTTTATTAATTAGTGTGGTCGCAATGGAGAATCTTTGCTTTTGTCCACCACTTAATTGTTTGAATTTTGCATTTGCCTTGTCCGCTAAATTTACTTTGTTTAATAAGGCTAATGGATCAATGGCTGTTTGGTATAATCCAACAAATAATTCAATGAGTTCAGTTAATGTTAAATTGGGATAAAATCCTGCCGTTTGTAATTGTACACCAATAATTTTTTTGATGGCCTCTGGCGCAATGTCAATGTTTAAGCCATTGACCCAAATTTCTCCACTCGTTTTTTCTCTTAAAGTTTCAATAATTTCCAAGGTGGTTGATTTACCTGCACCATTAGGTCCTAATAATCCAAAAATTTCTCCTGGATTCACTTCAAAACTAATCCCATTCACTGCTGTAAAATTGCCATATTTCTTAACCAAATTTTTAACGGTAATAATCGGTGTAGGCATCATACTTTGCTATTAATAATTACAAATTTAACTGCTTTTGAGCGCCTTGCAAAATGAAAACTTACGCAAGACCCCTTATCTTTGTAAAAAGGTATCATCAATGAAAGTAGGAATCCTAGGTGGGGGTCAATTGGGTCGTATGTTATTACAAGCAGCGGCGAACTATGATGTGACTACTTATGTTTTAGAAAACGATGCACACTGTCCTGCAGCGCATTTATGCCATCATTTTACCTTGGGTAATATTCAGGACTTTGATTCGGTGTATAACTTTGGAAAACAATTAGACGCGCTCACTATTGAAATTGAAGCAGTGAATGTGGAAGCATTGGAAAAACTGGAACAAGAAGGTGTTAAGGTTTATCCCACGCCGGCCGCCATTCGTATTATCAAAAATAAAATTCTTCAAAAACAGTTTTATCAAAATAATGAAATCCCGACTTCTGAATTTCATATCACACAACACCAATCAGATTTATTAGCACATATTTCCTTTTTACCAGCTGTTCACAAATTGGGAGAAGGCGGTTATGATGGTAAAGGGGTTCAAGTAATAAATACGGAAAAAGAAATTGAATTGGGTTTTAATGCCCCAGCGGTATTAGAAAAGAAAGTAGAGATTGCAAAAGAAATTGCACTAATTGTTGGCATGAATGCCGAAGGAAAAACAATTATATACCCTCCTGCTGAAATGATTTTTGACCCAGTATATAATTTACTCGACTATCAATTAAGCCCAGCAAAATTAGAAGAAAAGCAACTTTGGAAAGCACAAGCCATTGCACGAAAAGTGATGACCGGATTAAATAGTCCTGGCCTTTTCGCTATTGAATTATTCATTGACAAATCCGGAGATGTACTTGTGAATGAAACTGCTCCTCGGGTGCATAATAGTGGACATCATACCATTGAAGCAAACTATAGTAGCCAATATGATATGTTATGGCGCATCCTATTAAATTATCCATTGGGTAATGCGGACGAAATTTTACCATCCGCTATCGTAAATATTATAGGTGCAGATGGTTTTACTGGCGATGTTGTTTATGAAGGCTTGAATGAGGTGCTTAAAATGGATAATGTTTTTGTACACTTGTACGGAAAAAAACAAACCAAACCTGGTCGTAAAATGGGACATGTAACTATTATCAGTAGCGACTATCAGGATTTAACACATAAAGCAAATAAAATAAAGCATACACTTAAAGCCGTTACTTTATAGTTTTGTTTTAATCAAAGTCTTTTTTACTTGTAATGTTTTTTGGTAGCCAATGCCGATGATGCTTTTAAGCTGTAAACCCGGAGATGTTTTGTTGGGACCAAATATTCTTACTTTATCATCATAAATCAAATCCAAATTGTAAGTAGCTGAAAAATATTTGTTTATTTTAAAGCTAAAATAATTGGTCATGTATAAATTTAAATTTTCCGGCTTGTCATTATAATTCGAAAAAATATCGGCCCTTCCGCGATACAACACATTGGTCGCAATATTATCAG
>JBEATG010000024.1:0-5080 GCA_041162035.1 Bacteroidota bacterium | reverse complement strand
GCATTTTATGTGGGTGCTAATAACATTCGATCACAAAAAGCAATGGAAGGAATTGGTGGTATTAAAGTTAGAGAGGAGGTGGTTGCTTATTTTGGAGAACCAGACAGATTAAATTTTAGGTATGAAATTGACAAGTAGTCCTAATTAATAGTTAAATTGCTATACGCTAGATTGCTATTAATTTGTATCTAAATCATATGTTGGATTTCATAGGTCATTTACATCCCTTAATTGTGCATTTACCCATTGGTATTTTGCTATTGGGTGTTTTTATGATGGCTTACGAACATTATAGTGGGGTTGATTTTAAAACGCCTATTTCATTTGCTTTTTTGGTTGGAAGTATAAGTGCAGTATTGGCATGTATTGCAGGATGGATTTTATCCAATTCCGGCGAATATGATACAGTGTTAGTACAAAAACACCAATGGACCGGAATCGCTACAGCTACTTTAGGATTAATGGCATATTTATTAAAACAATATCGAAAAATATTAGCCATTTTATTAACCCTACTTATTTTCATTACTGGTCACTATGGTGGCACACTGACACACGGAGAAAATTATTTATTTAATTCAAATGAAAACGCCAACACTGTTCCTACGGATACTTTGAAAGGAGCATCAAAAAAAATTACACAAACAATTTCAAGTGGGAAGGATTCTATATCGATTGTAAAGTATAATTTATACAAAGACGAAGTTGCACCAATTTTAAAATTGAGATGTTATAATTGTCACGCTGCACTAAAACAGAAAAATGGTTTAAGATTGGATGGAGAAATGTTCATCAAAAAGGGTGGAAAAAACGGAAAGATATTTATCGCGGGTAATACTTTCAAAAGTCCGCTATATACAAGCTTAGTATTGCCAATTGATGACGAAAAACACATGCCCCCAAAAGGAAAGCATCAGTTGAGTCAAAATGAAATCTTAATTATTGAACGCTGGATAAAATCAGGTGCATCTTTCGAGGACATCATTGACACTATTTCCAATAACGAATTGGTTAAAAATGTTGTATCCCGAAATACCATTGCGGATAAAAATATTATAGATAACCCAGAAAAAGTAAATAGTGAAATAACAGAAACAGAAAAGAAGGAGATTGAAAATAATAATAGTATAAAAAGTTCCGTAAAAATTACAAGCCTACCAAATCCTGCAGCTATAAGCCCTGCAATCATTCAAGATTTTAAACAAGAAAATATTATTTTAACCAATATCGCAGAAGGCTCCAATTTTGTAATGGCCAATTTTGTCAATGTAGTTCCTTTTAACAAAGCGAGCTTACAAACATTGAAAAATATTAATGAACAATTAGTAATCTTAAAATTAACCAACTTAGCTATTGATGATAATGATTTAAAAATAGTTGCGGATTTAAAAAATATTAAAAAGTTGAATTTAGAAAACTCTTTGATCACAGATGATGGCATGGCATATATAAAGCAGTTGTCACAATTGGAACAGCTGAATCTTTATGGTACGAATATTTCAGATGAAGGACTAATTCAATTAACTTCATTAAAAAATTTATCCGAAATTTATTTGTGGAAAACAAAGGTGACAAAGGGCGGGATTGAACAGTTTAAAAAAATACATCCAAAAGTGACTATTGAAATAGGTGATTTTAAATTTGAGAAAAAATGAAAAAATTATATTTATTTATAGGATTTGGATTTCTTTTTGTTGCATTTAAATCCATTTCTAAACTGCCTGAGGATGTGAACAAAGCATACCTGAGCTTACCAGCAACTATTGATTACAATGAGGATGTAAAACCAATTTTATCTGACAAATGTTTTTCTTGTCATGGACCAGATAAGGCAAAGCAAAAGGCTGGACTTAGATTAGACATAGCGGATGCTGCATATGCTGTTTTACCTGAAAGCCCAGGTAAGTTTGCCATTGTTCCTGGCAACCTAATTAAAAGCGAGGTTTACCACCGCATTTTATCTTCCGACCCCGATTATATGATGCCGCAGCCAAAATCACACTTAACACTTAGTGCTAGGGAAAAAGCCATACTTATCAAATGGATTGAAACAGGTGCAGTTTATAAACCACATTGGGCTTTTGTTGCACCACAGAAAAAAGCATTACCCGATATCTTTAATTTACAAGTAAATAACCCTATTGATAATTTTATATTCAGCAGGTTACAACGAGAAGGGTTGCAACCTAGTCCTACCGCCTCCAAGGAGCTTTTACTAAGACGCGTTTCATTGGATTTAACAGGCCTGCCTCCGACACTTGATGAAATCAACAGTTTCGTCAATGATAAAAGTTCGAATGCTTATGAAAAACAAGTGGATCGTTTGTTAAGCTCCCCGCATTATGGTGAAAAAATGGCAACACAGTGGTTGGACTTGGCACGTTATGCCGATTCCTATGGATACACTGTAGATAGAACTAGAGATATGTCGGTATATCGGGATTGGGTGATTCGTGCATTTAACGATAATATATCTTATAAAAACTTCATCCACTATCAGCTAGCGGGTGATTTAATGCCTTCGCCTACCAAGGATATGATTATTGCAACTGCATTTAATCGTAATCACCAACAAAATATGGAGGGGGGAATT
The DNA here is from genome assembly GCA_041162035.1 of Bacteroidota bacterium. Taxonomy (GTDB): domain Bacteria; phylum Bacteroidota; class Bacteroidia; order Chitinophagales; family Chitinophagaceae; genus Sediminibacterium. Next base: position 2,487 of record JBEATG010000024.1, on the reverse strand, counting down.
ATAGAAGAGGAATTTCAAACAGAATATGTGATGGATCGTACCAATACTTTTGGTGATGCATTTATATCCATATCGGTTGGTTGTGCAAGATGTCATGATCATAAATATGATCCGGTTTCACAGGAAAATTATTATCAGTTGTATAGTTTTTTTAATAATGTGCGAGAAGCGGGACAGATCTCTTGGAATGATGACATGCCAACACCCACATTAATGCTTCCTACGGCAGAACAAGAAAAAACAATACAATATATAAATTCAGTGGTCAAAGAAAAAGAAGCACAATTAAAATTGAGCTATGAAAATGCAACGAATGAATTTAACACCTGGTTACAAGAAGAAAAATATAAATCCATTTTACACAATCCAATTTCAACCGAAAATTTACAGGGCTTTTATGATTTTGAAGATTCGTTAAAAAATAAAGTCAACAATAGTAAAAATGCCATTTTACGTCGTGATTGGGATACAAAAAGCGAACCACTTAAGTTTGAAAAAAATACTGCCGGACAAAGTTTATATTTAGATGGCGACACTTATTTGGATTTAAAAGAAATAGGAGTTTTTAGAAAATCTGACCCTTTTAGTATTGGTCTATGGATAAATATTCCAAAGGAAATGAAAGAGGGTGTTATTTTTCACAAAAGCAATGCGGAAAGGTTGTATAATTTCAAGGGATATAATGTTTATTTAAAAAATAATCGACTTGAAATGACAATGGCACATACGGCGCCTTCCAATGCTATAACAAAAGTATCATTAAACGATGTGCCCCGTAATCAATGGATACAACTCACTATGACTTATGATGGCTCCTCCACCGCAAAGGGATTAAATTTATTTATTGACGGGTCTCCTTTAAAAATGGAAACCCAAATTGATCAATTGTATAAAGACATTGTATTTTTTTCAAAGGACGAACCGGGATTGCAAATTGGCGCATGGCATCGGGGCTTTGGCGTCAAAGGTGGAAAATTGGATGATGTATCTGTCTATAACCGAGCCTTAACCATTTTTGAAATTAAAGTATTGGCAAAAAAATCAAATTGGGATTCAATTACAAAAAAAGCGAGGACCAATTTAACTGCTGAAGATATTTCCATTTTAAAAGATTATTACAACTCGGTAGTAAATGTCAATATTAAAAATGCAAGCCTTGCGCTACAAACACAAAGAAAATTATTATCAGATTCAACCGAACATATCAAAGAATTAATGGTGATGCAAGAAATGCAACAACCTAAAAAAACTTTTTTATTAAACAGGGGACAATATGATGCGCCTGCAAAACAAGTATTTCCAAACACGCCAGAAAAAATATTACCCTTCCCAAGTCAACTTCCAAAAAATAGATATGGACTAGCACAGTGGTTAACAGATGCCCGCAATCCTTTAACTGCAAGAGTTGCGGTAAATCATTTATGGCAAAACTTTTTTGGTAAAGGATTAGTTAAAACGGCCGAAGATTTTGGCAACCAAGGTGAAATGCCTAGTCATTTGGATTTATTAGATTGGTTGGCGATTGAATTAAGAGATAACAACTGGGATATCAAAAAATTAAATAAACTCATTGTGATGTCTGCGACTTATCAGCAGGATTCAAAAGCGAGTGCTTTGCTCAATGAAAAAGATCCAGAAAATAAATTATTAGCAAGAGGCCCTTCTATGCGATTGTCTGCAGAAATGATTCGTGACAATGCGTTAACGGCAAGTGGATTGTTAAATAAAAAATTGGGGGGTAAAAGTGTGTATCCATATCAACCAGAAGGACTTTGGGAAATTAATGGGACCAAGTATAATCAGGACACTACGGATCAGGTATATAGAAGAAGCCTTTATATTGTTTTAAAAAGAACGGTTCCTAATCCAACCCTTGCCAATTTTGATGGCCCCACCAGGGCATCTTGTTTGGTTCGTAGACAATCCACCAACACGCCATTACAAGCTTTGGTTACTTTAAATGATCCCACTTTTATTGAAGCAGCTAAAGTAATTGGGGAAGGCATCACCAAACAACAAAACACGGCAGCAGCTATTAGTAAAGCCTATCAACAACTTACAGGAACCACCCCCACAACAAAACAGATGGCATTATTAAATGCATTGCAACAATCGGAATACAATAAGTTTAAAGCCTACCCAAATAAAATTAAAGGATGGATCAATACTGGATTATATAAAATTGATAAAACATTAGATCCCTATTGGGTAGCGGCAAATAGTGTAGTCGCAAGCACTATATTAAATTCAGATGCAACCATTACTAAAAGGTAAGTTTATGAGAAAACAAAATGATTTTAAAATATATAATCAAGAATTTGAAGCAATCAATAAAAAAATTGAACGTCGAAATTTTTTGAAAAGTACAGCAGGCGGTATGGGCGCGATGGCATTGGGTACCTTATTAAGTAGTAGTATTTCAACAAAAACTTTTGAACAACAAATATTAGACGCCTTACCTACCATCGCGCCTAAAGCAAAACGCGT
>JBEATG010000283.1:0-3079 GCA_041162035.1 Bacteroidota bacterium | reverse complement strand
GGTGTTGCTACAACCATTTCAGGTGGTGGTAATTACTCCAATGTATTTAATGATAAAAAAACTGATTTTAATGCGAACCTATCTTTAAGTGATATTGATCGTTTTAATAAAAGTAATTCCTATACACAAAATTTAACGCCAGGAAATTTATTTAACCGTTATGATAATTCAAGTAGTAATTCCAAAAGTAAACAACAAAGCCTTGGTAGCACGCTTGATCATAAAGTATCTGAATCCTTTTCTTATAGGTTAACTCCTAGTATTGGTATTTCAAATAGTTCATCAACAAGTGAGTCAAGCTCAGAAACCTTTTTGCCAAACGGGACAATAACAAATAATAACGCAACAACTTCTTCAAATGCAACAGATGCAACTAATTTTAATAATACATTATTATTAAAGAAAAAGTTTGCTAAAAAAGGTCGTACTATTTCCTCAACAATTACTAATGGATTTAATACGTCAAATTCAAATGGGGAACAATACACTACCCAAGGATTTTATAGCGGAGGTCTTAAGGTTAGAGATTCTATTTTAGACCAACAAAATGTCCGCAAAGGAAATACGACTACTTATTCGGCGAATGTGATTTATACAGAGCCATTGGGTAAAAGATCCTTATTGGAAATGAATGCCTATTTGAGTCAAAGCATTGGCAGTAGTAGTAGAAAAGTGTTCGATAAAAATACAAATGGTAATTATGATTTATTAAATACCCGCTTAACCAATGAATTTAATAGCGAGTATACGTATTCAGGTGGTGGCATGAACTATCGTACTAACCAACGTAAATTTAATTTTGCTTCCGGATTTGCAGTGCAAAATGCAAAATTAAATGGGGAAAATATAAGTGCAAAAACAAAATTAAATCAGGACTTCAAGGACATCTTACCTTCTGCTATGTTTCGATATAATTTTTCTCAAACTAAAAATTTGAATATTGATTATCGTACTTCCACCAGTCAACCTTCCTTAACCCAATTGCAACCGGTATTGGATCAAAGCAATATCAACAGACAAACCATTGGTAACCCAGATTTGAAGCGTAGCTACCAACACAATGTTAATATTAGGTTCTTCTCGTCTAAAGTAATTTCTCAAAAGAATTTCTTTGCTACAGTGAATGCATCTACCACCAATAATTCAATTATTAATTACGATAGTATTTTACCTTCAAGGGTAATCCTTTCTAAACCAGTAAACGTTAACGGTGCTTATCGTGTATTTGGTTCATTGAATTATGGTTTTGGAATGAAGAAGCTATATTCAAGATTTAATTTTGGCTTGAACTCCGGGTTGAATAACAATATTTCTTATACCAATGGTTTATTAAATACCATTGTTACAAAATCATTTGGACCCTCCTTTAGGTATAGTTTTCAAATTGATGAAAAGATTGATATAGATTTATCTGCACGTTACTCCTATAGTCAAACCAACAATAAAATCAATTCAGGGTTAAACACCAATTTTTTAACAAAGGTATTTGGTGCTGAAATGAATAATTATTTACCTTTTGATTTTTTATTAAATCAGTCCTTGAATTATACGATTAACTCAGGTCGTGCGGAAGGATTTAATACCGCCATCCCTATTTGGAATGCAAATTTTTCTAAATTTTTCATGAAGAACAGGCGTGCTGAATTAAAAGTAAGTGCATTTGATATCTTGAATAAAAATGCGGGCATTAGCCGTAATGTATCTCAAAACCAAATCGTGGATCAGTTTTATAATGTTATTAACCAATACTTTATGTTAAGCTTTATCTATAGTTTACAAAAGTCCGGCTTAGGCGGTAATGGCGGAAGAACTGGGGGAATGACAATTAGAATGTAAAATTAATTATCTTTATAAACACATTAAAAAAAGTATATGCGTAAAATGATTTTATTGGTAACGATGGTTGTATTATCGTTGTCAACTATAATGGCCCAAGTAAAAGAAGGCAAGTTAATTTTCGAAAGAAAAATTAATATGCATAGAATGATTACGGATCCTGAAATGAGACGTAATATACCCGAATTTAGATCTGAAAAATTCGAGCTTGTATTTAATGAACAAGCAACCGTTTTCAAAACACTTCCTAATGAAGATGCACCTGATCCTTTTGCAAATAGTGGCGGCGGTGGCACAAGAGGCATGGGTTGGATGTTCAGAATGCCTGAAACAAATACCTATACTGATATTGCCTCTCAAATGCAATATGAAGCGCGTTCTATATTTGAAAATGAATATTTAATCATAGATACCTTAAAGCCAAATAGCTGGAAATTATCTGATGAAACTAAAACAATTGCTAATTACGTATGTAAAAAAGCAACTACCTCAGTAGCCCCAATGGCGTTTACCATGCGTTTTGGTGGTGGAGATCGTCGTGGTGGTGGCGGTGGAAGAAACGGAGATACGACAAAGCAAGCAGATAAAAAACCCAATGAAATTCAATTAGTAGTTTGGTATACGGAAGCTATTCCATTATCTATTGGGCCTGATACCTATAGTGGTTTACCTGGTGCAATCTTGGAAGTAGATAGTGATAATGGCGGCAATGTAATATCAGCAATTAACTATATTCCTAAATTTTCTACTAAGGAATTAAAGCAACCTACCAAAGGAAAAAAATTAAACCGCGCGCAATTCCAAACAGAAATGCAAACCATTATGAAGGATATGCAAAGAGGTGGTGGAATGGGTGGCATGAGGATTAGCGTAGGAGGTAATTAGATTAATGTAGTAACGCTGTGATTTTATCAGCTGCATAATAAAAATATAAATAAGAAGCCCCGGGGCTTCTTATTTTATGATATGCCATCTCCATCCAATGGTAATGGATCTTGGGTCACCTAAATAATAGGAGTAGGCGCTTGTGCCTTTTACACTAAAATTTTTAGTGGCCATTGTTGAATAATAAGTATTCGTAAGGTTTAGTACATTTAACCATAGTTCGGTCCTTTTTAAGGCATAACCAAAACGTAAATTTAAAACATCAAAACCACCATAGCTTGTGGTATTGGTTTCGTCCATAAAATATTTAGATTGATGTAATTCCTCAATGGAGATCCTCCATTTTGCATTAGGCTTC
>JBEATG010000197.1:0-2996 GCA_041162035.1 Bacteroidota bacterium | reverse complement strand
CGTGTTCAGGTTGCGTATATAATTTATCATTTTCAACACCGCTATTATCAACGCCATCTTCTTCACCACCAGTTACCCCTAATTCAATTTCAATACTCATACCTAATGGTGCCATTCTTTTAAAGAAGTTAGCAGATGTTTGAATGTTTTCTTCCAAAGACTCTTCAGATAAATCCAACATGTGGGAACTAAATAAGGGTTGCCCTTTTTCCTTATTGTATTGTTCTCCCGCGTCAATTAATGCACTGATCCAAGGAAGCCATTTTTTTGATGCGTGATCTGTATGTAATACGACAGGTACATTATAAAATTTAGCTACTTGATGCACATGCAAAGCACCTGCAATCGCACCTTGAATATTGGCTTGCAAATTATCGTTCGGCATGCCTTTTCCAGCGATGAATTGTGCACCTCCGTTTGAGAATTGTATGATAATAGGAGAGTTCACCTTTGCGGCTGTTTCGATAGCTGCATTAATGGTATCTGTGCCTGTGGTGTTTACTGCTGGAATTGCAAAATTATTGGCTTTGGCATCGTTGTATAATGCTTCTAATTCTTTGCCAAATAAAACGCCTGAAGTGTACTTGCTCATAGTTTAAATATTGAGTGGCAAATATACAAATTCTTGTCCAAACAAAGGTTAGTCTAATAGGGGATGGACACGCTATAATTCGTAATAAAATGAGAGAAATTGATTCAAAAATTATCCCAATCGGGCAGAAATTGTCTGTATAGGAATGCTATTATAAAAAGCCCTTACTTTTCATCCAATCGTCATTATAAACTTTTCCGATGTACCTACTACCGTGGTCATGAAAAATACATACAACAACATCGGTTGGTTTCAGTTTATCTTTTAATTGTAGTAAACCTTGCAGACAACTACCAGCGCTATAACCACAAAAAAGGCCTTCTTCTTTTGCAATTCGGCGCGTCATTAAAGCGCCGTCCTTATCCGTTACTTGTTCAAAATGATTGATGACCGACATGTCATAATTTTCTGGTACAAAATCTTCTCCAAACCCTTCAGCAATATAAGGGGCTACTTTAGTATGATCAATTTCGCCAGTATTAAAATAATGTGTTAATAGAGATCCAACAGGATCAATTGCCCAAACTTGAATATTGGGATTTTGTTCTTTTAAAAATTTTGCAGTACCTGTAATGGTGCCACCGGTTCCAGCCGTACAAACTAAATGGGTGATTTTTCCTTCCGTTTGTTCCCAAATTTCAGGACCAGTACTTTCGTAGTGTGCCAATCGATTCGCTAAATTATCATATTGATTTACAAAAAATGAATTTGGGATTTCGGCGGCAAATTTCCGTGCCACAGAATAATAACTTTTCGGATCAGTAGGTTCCACATTGGTGGGGCATACAAACACTTCAGCACCCATGGCTCTTAAAATATCCATTTTCTCTTTACTCTGCTTGTCGGTGGTTGTGAATATGCATTTGTAACCTTTTACAATTGCTGCTAACGCTAAACCCATTCCGGTATTACCACTGGTACATTCGATAATGGTACCACCTGGTTTTAATCTTCCGTCGGCCTCAGCCACTTCAATCATCTTTAAAGCCATCCTATCTTTTATAGAGTTTCCTGGATTAAAATAATCTACTTTGGCAAGTATGGTCGCAGGAATAGATTCGGTTATTTTATTTAAACGAATTAAAGGAGTGTTACCAATCGTCTCTAATATATTATTTAACCACATAGGATTATTGATCAATGTTGATTTTGTAAAATTAGCGTAAAAATTAGAGAAACTAAGAGATGTTAGTAATTACTAGAGATTCGCAAAATTCGTTGTGATGATATCGCAGAATTTTGTAGCCACTAATTTTTCCCCAAGTGCAATCATGTTGGAGAATGCTTTTGCATTACTAATGCCATGTCCAATGATGACAGGTTTGTTGACACCTAAAACAGGGGTGCCGCCATAGTTTTCAAAATGAAAACGACCAAAGAAGGAATCGTTTTCTAAATTTTGATGCTTTGCCGCATCATACATTGCCTCAGCAGTTTTTAGGATAACGTTACCTGTGAATCCGTCACATACAATTACGTCAGCTTTGTCATTGAAAACATCTCTGCCTTCCACATTGCCAATGAAACGAATTGCTGTATTTTCTTTTAACAAAGGGTAGGTAGCTTGCGCTAATGCATTTCCTTTCCCTTCCTCTTCACCCATGTTCAATAATGCAACTGCAGGGTCGGGAATATTTAAAATATGCTTTGCATATAAATTACCTAAAATGCCAAATTGATTTAATTGCTCAGGTTTACAATCTGCGTTCAAACCTACATCCACTAATATACCTGTTTGTCCATTTAATTTTGGAAGTAAGGTGGCAATGGTGGGTCTTAAAACACCACTAATTGGTTTAATACTAAACATCGCACCAACCAACATAGCACCGGTGTTTCCTGCGCTTAAAAAAGCATCAATTTCACCAGCAGCTAACAATTTAAATCCAATTGCGATGGAGGAGTTGGGTTTTTCTTTTAAAGCTTTAGTTGGATGTTCGTGATACCCGATTACTTCAGGGGCATGTACCAAATGCAAAAATGGTGACGAAAAACCATGATCCTGAAATAATTGTTTCAGTTGTGTTTCGTCACCAATGCAAAATATGTTGTTATCGGAATTAGTAAGATATTGTTTTACGCCTTTAACAGCTTCAAGTGGTGCAAAATCACCACCCATCATATCAATACCGATATTCATTAAATTTTTATTTGAATTACGCTTTTAATGGCGCTTTTTCAGATACCAATTTACCTTTGTAATATAATTTACCTTCTTGAACATGCGCGCGATGACGAACATGGATTTCACCAGTTGTGCCATCTTTGCTTAAGGTAACTTCTTGAGCTACGTAGTGAGTTCTTCTTTTAGCACTTCTTTGTTGGGAGTGTCTGCGTTTAGGATTAGGCATCTCTTATGTTTTAATTAGTTTATATTTATTTTACTTTTCTACCTTCTTTGTTC
>JBEATG010000162.1:0-7779 GCA_041162035.1 Bacteroidota bacterium | reverse complement strand
GTTTTGATGACAATGCAGTTGTATTATTAAACACTTCAGACGAGCCAAGAGGCACCCGTATTTTTGGGCCAGTGGCACGTGAATTGCGTGATAAAGGATACATGAAAATTGTTTCATTAGCACCTGAGGTGTTATAAATTATAAATAAGTTATGAGTAACAGATTCAAACCCAAATTCAACATCAAGAAAGGCGACACTGTAGTAGTGATTGCTGGTGATGACAAGGACTTGAAAAAGCCTCGCACCGTGTTGGAAGTAATTGTAGATAAAGGTCGTGTTGTAGTTGAAGGTGTAGCCATCGCAACTAAGCACACTAAACCATCTGCTTCTAATACAAAAGGTGGTATCGTAAAAGTGGAAGCTGCTATCAACATTAGTAATGTAATGTTATGGGATGCTAAAACTGGCGCTGCTACAAAAGTGAAGCGTTCAAGAGAAGAAGGAAAATTAGTAAGAATTTCAAAAAAATCAGGGGAGGTAATTAAATAATGAGCACAGTAAAATATACTCCAAGATTAGCAGACAAGTACACGAAAGAAGTGATCCCTGCTTTATCTAAAAAGTTTGGTTACAAGTCTGTAATGCAAACTCCAAAGTTAGAAAAGATTTGCATCAACCGTGGTGTAAATGGCGCAGTAAATGACAAGAAATTAGTGGACATCGCTTTAGATGAGTTAACCACCATTACTGGTCAAAAAGCAGTTCCAACGATGTCTAAAAAAGATATTTCAAACTTCAAGTTGCGTAAGGGTATGCCGATTGGCGCTCGTGTAACTTTAAGAGGTGTAAGAATGTATGAATTTTTAGATCGTCTAGTATCTGTTGCGTTACCACGTGTGCGTGACTTTAAAGGAATTAGTGATAAGGCTTTTGATGGCCGCGGTAACTACACATTGGGTGTTACTGAACAAATCATTTTCCCAGAAATTGATATTGATAAAGTAAATAAAATTACTGGATTGGATATCACTTTCGTAACATCTGCACAATCAAATGAAGAAGCATACGAATTATTAAAAGAATTAGGTATGCCATTTAAAAGCAACAAAAAAGAAAATAACTAATTAATAAAATAGAATTATGGCAAGAGTATCCGTCAAAGCAAGACAAAAAAAGCGTGAGGTAACTGTCAAAAAATTTGCAGAAAAACGCGCCGCTTTAAAAGCTGCTGGTGATTATGCAGGATTAGACAAATTACCTAAAAATGCATCACCTGTCCGCCTAAAAAATCGTTGTCAATTAACAGGTCGTCCTAAAGGATATATCCGTTACTTCGGAGTATCAAGGATTATGTTCCGCGACATGGCTTTGAATGGTTTAATACCGGGTGTTAAAAAAGCAAGCTGGTAATACTTTTAAAAAAGTAAGATTGATTTAAGTTCATTCATTTGAATACTGAAACAAAACAAAATTTAGAACTGATTAAAATACGAATATGGTAACAGATCCAATAGCAGACTACTTAACAAGAATACGTAATGCCCAAATGGCACAACATCGTATCGTGGAAATACCTGCGTCCAACTTGAAAAAGCGCATCACTGAAATTTTGTATGATCAAGGATATATCTTGAAATACAAATTTGAAGATGATAACAAACAAGGTTTAATTAAAATTGCCTTGAAATATGATGTTGCTACCAAACAACCAGCAATTCGCTCTTTAGATCGTATTAGCCGTCCAGGTTTGCGTCATTATGCAAAACCAGCTGATATCAAAAGAGTAAGTAATGGTTTAGGTATTGCTATCTTAAGTACATCAAAAGGTGTATTAACGGATAAGCAAGCAAAAGCAAACAATGTAGGTGGTGAGGTTTTATGTGCCATCTCCTAATAAAGAAAACAAATTCATTGCTTAGTATGCATTTAAGCCTTTTAGTCGGGGCTGAAAACAACTAAGTAAAACAAATAAAAAAAGAACGACTATGTCAAGAATTGGAAAAAAACCAGTAAGTATCCCAAAAGGGGTAACAATTACTGTTAAAGATTCAGTTGTAACTGTAAAAGGACCAAAGGGTGAATTATCTCAACCAATTGATCGCGACATCACTGTCGAGATTACTGAAACTGAGTTAACAGTTATTCGTCCTACTGAACAAATCCGTCACAGAGCAATGCATGGTTTATACCGTTCATTGATTTCTAATTTAGTGAAAGGTGTAACTGAAGGATATAAGAAAGATTTAGAATTAGTGGGTGTGGGTTTTAAAGCAGTGAACGCTGGTAATATTTTAGACCTTGCTTTAGGATATTCTCACAACATTATTTTTGAAGTTCCGAAAGAATTAAAAGTAACTACTACTACAGAAAAAGGACAAAATCCTAAAATTTTCTTAGAAGGTAGCGACAAACAATTAATAGGTCAAGTAGCTGCAAAAATCAGAGGATTACGTAAACCAGAACCATACAAAGGAAAAGGGGTTCGTTATTCTGACGAGGTGGTAAGAAGAAAAGCAGGTAAAGCAGCAGGTAAATAGTAATTAATAAAACAAGGATCCCGGCAGCATCGGGAAACATAAAATAAATAATATGAGTAAATTAGCTCAAAGACAAAAGATCAGATACAGAATTCGCAAAAAAGTACAAGGTACTGCGGCTAAACCTCGTTTATCTGTATTCAGAAGCAACGCTGACATTTACTGTCAATTGATTGACGACGTGAATGGCGTTACTTTAGCAGCATCATCTTCAAGAGAAGCAGATATTGCAGCACAAAAAGTTGCTAAAATTGACAAAGCTAAATTAGCAGGTCAATCAGTAGCTAAAAAAGCAGCAGCATTATCTATCACAACTTGTGTATTTGACAGAGGTGGTAATTTATATCATGGTCGAATCAAAGCGGTGGCTGAAGGCGCTAGAGAAGGTGGACTTCAATTTTAATTTGATAAAAATACTAATAGAAAATCATGTCTAAAGTAAATGTAAATAAGGTTAAAGCAGGTGGTGATGTGGAACTAAAAGAAAAAGTAGTTTCTATCAATCGTGTAGTTAAAACAACAAAAGGTGGCCGTACTTTTAGCTTTTCAGCTTTAGTAGTAGTAGGTAACGAAAATGGCGTTGTAGGTCAAGGATTAGGAAAAGCCAAAGAAGTTCAAGAAGCTATTACAAAAGGTATTGAAGATGCAAAAAAGAATTTGGTTAAAGTGCCTGTAATGCGCGGAACTATTCCTCATGAGCAATTAGCGAAGGATGGTGCTGCGAAAGTTTTAATCAAGCCAGCTGCACAAGGAGCGGGTGTAATTGCGGGTGGTAGCATGCGTGCTGTATTAGAGAGCGCTGGTATCACTGACGTATTAGCTAAAAGTTTAGGATCTGCTAACCCACACAACGTGGTTAAAGCAACTATTAAAGCTTTGGGTTTATTACGTGAACCAATTCAAATTGCAAAAACAAGAAATATTAAATTATCTAAAGTATTTAACGGGTAATACATCCTTAAAAACTTTTATTTAATACTCATAAATAATTCAATGATGAAAAAGATAAAAATTACGCAAGTTAAAAGTGGTATTGACAGATCAGAGCGTCAAAAACAAACATTGATTGCGTTGGGTTTGAGAAAAATGCATGCTTCTAAAGAAGTGGAGGCGACTCCTCAAATTTTGGGTATGGTAAATAAAGTACAACACTTAATAAAAGTGGAAGAAATCGCGTAATCAGCGTTTCTTAATTATTTAAATGCGAGGGGCGATACCCCGAAAGTACAAAATCAAAAAAATGAAATTACACAATTTAAAACCTGCAGAAGGTTCGGTTCACAAAGCAATTAGAATTGGTCGTGGTGAGGCATCTGGTAAAGGTGGTACATCAACAAAAGGTAACAAAGGTGGTCAGTCTCGTGCTGGTTATAAAAGCAAAATGGCACATGAAGGTGGTCAAATGCCTATCCAACGCCGTGTTCCAAAGCGTGGATTTAAAAATATCAATCGTATTGATTATAAAGTATTTAATTTAGGTCAATTGGATCAATTGATTGAGAAATACGGTTTCACGGAAATCACTCCAGAAAATTTATACATGAATAGTTTAATTAGCCGTACTGATTTAGTAAAGGTTTTGGCTAATGGGGAATTAAAAACTAAAATCAATTTCAGGGTTAATGCTGCAAGCAAGAAAGCACAGGATGCAATTGTAGCTGCAGGGGGTACTATTGAAATAATTTAATGTTTTTATTGTATATTGTGAGTAGCGTTTTAAAAGCGACTTATGATTTTAAAATTCCTTTAGGGAAATAATTAAACAAAGATGAAAAAATTACTAGGCACCTTTAAAAATATATGGGCGATTGACGAACTAAAAAATAAAATTTTAGTTACGCTTGCGCTTGTATTTGCTTATCGTCTTGGTGCGCAAATTACTTTGCCAGGTATTAATCCTTTAGCAATCGAAGCTGCACAAAAAGCAGGAGGCAATAATGGCTTATTGGGCATTTTTGATATGTTTGCTGGTGGTGCATTTTCACAAGCATCCGTTTTGGCTTTAGGTATCATGCCTTATATCTCCGCTTCTATCTTCATGCAATTAATGACCATTTTAGTTCCTCAATTACAAAAAGTACAAAAGGAAGGAGAAAGTGGTCGTAATAAAATAAATCAATGGACACGTTATTTAACAGTGATCGTAACTGTTTTTCAAGCAGGTGCGTATGTTGCTTATTTAAATAGTCCAGGATATGCAGATGCGTTGATTCCTGCATACAAACCATTCTTCTGGTTCACTACTGTTGTTACATTAACTGCAGGTACATTATTTGTAATGTGGTTAGGTGAAAAAATTCAGGATAAAGGTTTGGGTAATGGAACTTCAATCATCATCATGGTAGGTATCTTAAGTAGGCTACCACAATCATTGATTATGGAATTTGGTTCTAAAAGCCAAAAAGGCGGTGGCGGATTGTTAATTTTCTTAATTGAAATTGCAATTTTAGTAACCATCATCATGGGTTTAATCATCTTGGTACAAGGAGTTAGAAAAATCCCTGTAACCTATGCTAAGCAAGTTATTGGAGGATCTCAAGTAGGCGGTGCAAGACAATTTTTACCTGTAAAAGTGAATAGCGCTGGTGTTATGCCAATCATTTTTGCGCAAGCAATTATGTTCTTACCTACATTGGTTTCATTTACAAATTTAGATTCCGCACAAGGCATTGTAAGAATATTCAATGATCATAGTAATGCTTGGTATATGTTAATATACTCTGTAATGGTCATTGGTTTTACTTTCTTGTATACAGCTTTGATTTTTAATCCTAAGCAAATTTCTGAAGATTTAAAACGTAACAATGGTTTTATTCCTGGTGTTAAACCTGGACAACCAACTACTGATTATATTGGAGCAGTCATGGATAGAATTACTTTACCAGGTGCTATATTTTTAGCATTGGTGGGTATTTTACCTGGCTTTGCACAAAAATTAGGTGTTACACAAGGATTCAGTACTTTCTTTGGAGGAACTTCATTACTGATCATGGTAGGTGTTGTATTAGATACATTACAACAAATCGAAACCTATTTATTAATGCGTCAATATGATGGTTTAATGAATTCAGGACGTGTTCAAGGTCGTAATCCAATGACCAATTCGCCTATTTAAGCTATTGGTTACTTTAAAAATATTTATCTTTACAAACCTGTCCATTAAAGGCAGGTTTGTTTCGTTTTAAGACAAGCTCAATCTATGGTGCATATAAAAACAGAGGATCAGGTAAAGTTAATGCAGGAGGCTGCGTTGTTGGTAAGTAAAACCTTAACGCAAGTAGCAACTATATTAAAGCCAGGCATGTCCACTTTGGATGTTGATCAGTTTTGTATGCAATTTGTTAAGGATCATAATGCAACACTTTCATTTTACAATTACCATGGCTACCCACATAATATATGTGCATCCGTAAATGATGTGGTCGTACATGGATTTCCAAATAAAACGCCATTGAAGGAGGGAGATATTGTATCGATTGATTTAGGTGTTGTGTTAAATGGTTGGCATGGGGATCATGCATATACTTTTATTTTAGGTGATATAGCACCGGATATTTTACAATTAGTAAAAGTTACCAAAGAGTCCTTGTACAAAGGAATTGAAAAAGCAATTGTAAATAATAGGGTTGGTGATATTGGCTTTGCCATACAAGAACATACCGAAAAGTTACATGGATATGGGGTTGTGCGAGAGTTAGTAGGACATGGATTAGGGAAGTCATTACATGAGGATCCGCAGGTACCTAATTATGGTAAAAGAGGTACAGGATTAAAGATGAAAGAAAATTTAGTATTGGCTATTGAGCCCATGATTAATATGGGCACGCATAAAGTGTTTACAGAGGAAGATGGCTGGACGGTGAAAACACAGGATGGTAAAATGTCGGTTCACTTTGAACATGATGTTTGTGTGAAGGACAAAGAAGCGTTGATCCTTTCTGATTTCAGTATCATTGAAGCTGCAGAAAAAAAGAATTCAAATTTGAATAGCGCTTATTATTAGTTCTAAACTTTTAATAATAGCGTTGTGTATGTTTATATTTAGACACCCCATTTCCAAAATAATAATCGCATGGAAAATAAACAAATAGTCATAGTAGGTGGGGGTGCCGCTGGATTTTTTTGTGCCATCCATGTGGCTGAACTACATCCGGAATGGGAGATTAAAATTGTAGAAAAATCAACCAAGGTATTATCAAAGGTAAGGGTGAGTGGTGGTGGTCGTTGTAACGTAACACATGCCTGTCCCGATATTGAAATGCTTTTAAAAAAATATCCAAGAGGCCAACGATTTTTAAAAAAATCCTTTTACCAATTTGCTACAAAAAATACGATTGATTGGTTTGCAAAAAATGGGGTGGAGTTGCATACAGAGAAGGATGGCAGAATGTTTCCAACCACAAATAATTCAGAAACCATCATTGATTGTTTTTTAAGAAAAATACAACAGTATAAAATTCAAGTGTTAACCCAGCATGAGGTGATTGATATTGTAAGTAACACAAACAATTCGCAACAATTTACGATTCATTTACAAGGCAAGCCGAATATGCAAGCGGATGCAGTTTGCTTGGCAACGGGCGGTATGTTAAAGGCAGACAAATTGCCATGGCTCACTAATTTTGGACATACGATTGTGGATCCAGTACCTTCCTTATTTACATTTAATATTGTCGATAAAAATATAACAACATTGATGGGTGTTGCAGTGGACAATGCAACCATACAATGGAAGGGTGTAAAAAATATTGAAAAGGGACCTTTGTTAATCACCCATTGGGGAATCAGTGGACCAGCAGCAATTAAATTATCTGCATGGTGCGCGCGCGAGTTAGCGAATGATAACTATGAAGGTGAAATTATTATTAATTGGACACCTGAATATAATGAAGCAACATTAAAAATGGAGTGGATTAATTTAAGAATGGATTTAGGTCGTCGTGAAATAAGTACCAAAAATCCTTTTAATTTACCACAACGCTTGTGGCAATTTTTGTTACAACAAGCAGGTGTAGCACTCAATACTAAATGGGCCGATTTAAAAAGTGCAAACCAACAACAGCTTATACAATTACTTACCAGAACTAATTTGCAAGTGAAAGGTAAAACTACTTTTAAAGAAGAGTTTGTTACTTGTGGCGGCATTGATTTAGGGGAAATTGAAGCGATGACTATGGAAAGTAAATTGATAACTGGGCTACATTTTGCAGGTGAAATGATGGATGTAGATGGCATTACAGGGGGCTTTAATTTTCAACATGCATGGAGCTCCGGATGGCTGGCCGCTGAACATATGAGTGC
>JBEATG010000154.1:0-4590 GCA_041162035.1 Bacteroidota bacterium | reverse complement strand
ATATTGTACTATTATATTTGGGATAAATAAAGTTTATGCAACAACTGGCATTTGAAATGAAATTAATGAAGGGGTATGAAGTAGAATACCAAAGAAGGCATAGCGCCATATGGCCCGAACTGCTTGAATTACTTAAATCAAACGGTATGAGCGAATACCACATCTACTTAAATGAGCAAAATTTAAGTTTATTTGGGGTATTAAAAATTACAGACCCAATGAATTTGGATGAATTACCTAATCACCCAATAATGAAAAAATGGTGGGCTTATATGAAAGATATCATGGAAACCAATGCCGACAATTCTCCAGTTGCCATTCCTTTAACGAATGTTTTTTATCTGTCCTAAGCAAAAATTTTATTCAAACTTTAACCAGTCAATACTAAATAAATTTTTATTAGTTTCTCCTTTAAAAACTAAATATAAATTTTGTAGGCCTTCGGTATTTTGTAATCGACATTTATAAATAAAATAATCTTTAGAAGACTCAAGCGGTATATCAATAATACCTAAAACTGATCCCGTAGGGCTGTCTTTTCTAACTTCTATTCGACCCCCTAAATGAGGATTGATTTTAAAAAGTAGGGTTGCATTTTTTTTGATATTTCTTACATTAGGGTAGTACAAATACCCATTATTTAAGCAGCTTTTAACTTCAAAACCAGTGGCATTTTCGCCTTTTTTTATTTTCTCGCCAGCCATATACCATTCAGCTTCAATATTATCCCAATTAGCATCATATTGACCCACCCCATTTGCAAAATGCTTTGATAATAATACCGTGTCATCAACCATTGAGCCATCATCTTTGTAATGTAAATACGTTAAATAAGATTCTCGATAATAGGCTACTTCCTTTCCTAAATGGAATTTACACCAGGTATGAAACCATTGGTTATTCCACATAAAATAATTACCATGTGCTTGTTGTGTTAATCCAAATTTACCAAATCCAGAATTACCTCTTCTTATATATGGACCATAAATATTAGTTGAAGTTGCATAGTGCGAACCTGCTGATAAATAATAAACGCCATTGTATTTATGTAAATTGGGCTTATCGTTAGCAGATAAAACATCTTCCGTACCAGTAAATATTATTTTTCTTGGCGGTTCCGCTAATGAAATCATATCCTCATTCAGCTTTGCAATATAATATCCTAATTTAGGATCATCATCTCGATGATGTCCAAATGCGATATACGCAGTTTTTTGAATATCATCATCCATTAATATAGTAGGGTCATATTCCTTTGAGGTTGTCAGCCCTGTATCTAAAAGTGGCTTCCCTAAAGCATCTTTGAAAGGCCCAATTGGACTTTCCGAAACCATTACCCCAGTTGAAATATTTTTATTTGAAAAATAAAAATAATATTTACCATTACGCCAACCCATATCAGTAGCCCAGCAATCAGCGGATTTACCCATATAAGTTTCAGTAGGCAAAATTGTTCTTTCATGTTTCCAATGAAGTAGGTCATTCGTAGACCATATATGCCAATCAGGCATTATAAATCGCCCTTTAGCGAGTGAATCTAAGTCACGTGTACTGTATAAATAGGGTTTGCCATTAAAAATAAAGATATGCGGATCTGCCATTCCAACATAAGGAACTATTGGGTTCCCATTTTGATAGCCATTATCAAAAGTTTGTTTTTGTGCATTGCTATTAATTACTATACTAAAAATGATGATGCAATTAATTAAATAAAAATATCTTTTCATGATTTTAAATTAACATTAAAATATTTGAGAGGCTATCTAGTAATTTTATTTACTTAATTCAATGGTATGTTTGCCACCTAAAAGATGATTAATTTTGTATGCACCATCAACGAATGGTAGGTTCATTTTTTTGCCATCTACCTTAAGTGTAGTATTTGAATAATTGGACCGAATGTCAAACATCGCAACAGTTCCACTAGGTATGGATAATTGATAAACTTCCTTATCTGCATCATGGCGATAATCAATCGTAACTTCGCCTTTTATTAAATTCGTTTTCAGCTTTGCAAACTGCAAATTGGCTAATTGTGGTTTTATTGAAATGGTGTCAGCCCCTGGGCTTAACGGTTCTACACCCATTAATTTTCTAACGATGATATTTGCTGGCGCAGCTCCCCAAGCATGATTTAAATCAAGGTTAGGCTTATATATTTTATCCCAGGCTTCCATCGAAATGGTCGACCCAGTTTTAATCATATTATACCAGCTTCTTTGATCAGTTGCCGTTAATAATTCAAGCGCATATTTTGCTTCACCTGCATCATATAGTGCATCTAATAAAAATTGTGACCCATAAACACTACAAGCCATTTTTTTTGACTTAATATATGTTATCACTGAAGCCATATTCTGTTTAGATACCAATCCAAAGGCGAGTGCGAACATATTTCCATGTAATGAAACATGCGTTGTTGTATCACCATCTTTAACTAAACCAGTAGCTGGGTCAACAAATATTTTTTGAAAGGACTCATACGCCTGTTTGGCCTTTTGACTATATAATTGGGCATCAGCGTTATTGCCAACAAGCAAAGCCATTTGGCTCATTAATAATAAATTTTTATAATAAAAAGCATTTACTACTGTATTATAATTACAAAACACAAATCCATCTCTTTCTACGAGTGGCCAATCCACAATATCTTTTAAATCTTGCTTACCATCAAATGCTTTGGTAATATGGATGGTTTCCAAAAATTCTTTGGTTTGTTTTTGTTCAAGTGTACTAATAAGGCCATCTTTTCTGGCGAGTGGCATTAATATTTTTTGTTGAAGCTCCCTATAGTATTTTTGAATAAAGCTTTTATCGCCAGTATATATATAATCATTCCAGGCCATCAATACATTTTGCAAACTCCATTCCGTAGGCCATGTTGGATAAAAAATTAAGTAATCCATACTTCTTCTAGCAATATTGTATTCGGCATCTACTGCATAATGTGACAATTGATTAATCAAGGCATCAGCTTCATACGGAATTCGTTCCCGATCACCATCAACATAAAATCCAGAAAAACTAGTTGCCTTAATTGAGTATTTACATAATTCCCATACCTTATTCAATACAGTATCGCTAGAAACAAAATCAGCTGCATCATTGTTAAATGGATAAAAAATAATTTTTCGTTGTATCGACGAAGCATTCAAACTGCCAGCAAAGCCGGAAATTCGAACATACCTAAAAGGGAATACTTCCCCTATATAGGCTGGCATTTGAATTGGATTACGGCTATTCCTTTTAACATCAATAGGCCATTTTATGGTATAATTTTGTTCTCCTTTTTGAACATATAGCCCTATTTTTTTATATCGAATATTGGGACTAGATTTTAAAAAATCACCTGAATTTGTCAATGCTTCGGCAACTTCAATGTATATACTATCTGATTTGTCACTATTTAAATGTAATTGCAATTGACTAAAAGCATCCTTACCAAAATCAATAAAATAATCGCCATTTTTTAGGTTTATAAATTTTGAAGGGGACTGTATCTCTGCAGCCAATGGTGCATGTGCACCAAAATTTACTGTATCGGTGGCTGCTAAATAAAATGCGATAGGTTGAGAAAATGAAGTTGCTACTCCTAATTCATCCCACTGCTGGACTTTCCAATAATATACATTCCCAGTCGCTAAGGGCTTGCCTTCAAATACGACAGGATGCTTGCTCCCTAATTGTTTTTTTGAATCCCAAATATCTCCAATATTACTATTTAAATTTTGCAAGTTGGAAGCGACTAAAACGCGCCAAGCGGTCACTTTAGTAATATTTTTTGCATTTAACCAATCAAAATGAGGCTGCGTGTTAAATACTTTAGCAAATTGGTAATTTGTATTGTTAACGATGTCTTGTGAAAGTGAAATGTTTACGGGCAATCCACTACTGCTAACCTTACCAGTATTTAATAAAAGGTCCGTTCGCAACTCTGATGGCGAAAAAATATTTTGACTATGTGTATTGGAAACAAATAAAATAGTAAAAATAACAACGATTGCTTTTTTCATATTATACAACATTTTAAATTTTATATTACAATGGTATACTTAAGGTATGGGCAAAAGAATATCCCTTTATTTCATTGTTAAAATAAAGGGATACAGCCTTAGTTTTATCTACTAAGAGAATATACAAATGGATTAAATTTTATAACGTATAACGCAATATGCTTATTACAGCAGTTCCAGCAGCATTAATAGAATTAACATAAATATATGCTCTGTATTTTTTATCTGTTGTTTCCACCCAAACACCCGCTTCGGCTCTAAGTCCTAAAGCGTAATTTGGCATATCTACCATATCTAGTTGTGTAAAATCAATATCGTCAATATAAATACCAAACTGAAGATTAGCCAAATTACGATCCTGTAAACCAAATACTTTTCTCAATTTTGTACTTCTGTTTACACCTGATGGAAGTGTCACCCCGGGAAGATAAGCAGCATCTGATGCTGGTGATACTAATGCATGCGTAAATGTGGTAGGCGCTGCTCTATACAAATAAACCAAATCAATTTTTCCAGCATTCGTAGCAGCTGCAGCTGCATTATATACCTTCATATCCTCAATTGAAATATATGCATT
>JBEATG010000005.1:0-3722 GCA_041162035.1 Bacteroidota bacterium | reverse complement strand
AAATAATAATGCTAATAAAAACTGCAGTAAATAGTTGCCCATTTTTTGTCTATTCAACTTTTGACAAAAAATAGGGTCATAGGTTTATTCCATGTTCTTGTTTTCAATAAAATCAGCGATGGTGATAAATACAGCCTGCTTTGTTAAGTCACTGAGTAATTGGTATAGCTTATCAAGTAGCTCATTATCAGACCCTTTTGTGGTATATTTTGGCAAACCATAGGCATTGATATTTGTAAACTCCCAGGGGTGAAAATACAAACTCAAATAACCATCCTTCCTTAAGGTTTGTAAAGCCAATTTTAGATACAAGGCATATGGAAAATTTTTAAAGCTCAACCAGAATAAGGGGATTCTAAAATTTGGACTCACGGAGGCAGGAACCCTAATTATTCCTTCCTCCTTGTATAGGATTCGAGGCTTGCTTAAATTATTGTACCTACCAGGAAGCCAGGTGGGATGCATGGAGGCATCATATAGGTAGCCCGCCTCCTGAATATCCTTCATTGGAACATTTCGCATCCTAGGCATTCTTAAGCCTTTTACTGGCTTTTCAATAATCTCTGATAATCTTAATCTGGAGGATAGTAAATGGCCTTTAGTATAAATAGAATGAAAAAAAGTATGGGAAGCAATTTCATGTTTATCCGATAGTGTCTTAATGATATCAGGATAATGATTTGCAAAATTGGCCGTAGTAAATAAAGTGGAAGAATAACTTTGATTGTTTAAAATGGGCATCAAATTATCCAAACCTTTTTTACCAATTTCCATTTGAGTTTCAATAGCAATATTGAAATTATATTCAAGAGGCATATCAAACTCCTCAACATCAAAACTTAATAAAATTTTAGGTGTCATAAATTACACGCTTTTACTATATAGTGGGGCCTATTCTTACTTTGTATTACTAATTTACTTAAATAAAACCCTATAATGCCAAGTATCATTAAATTGAGGCCTCCAAAAAATGCCACAGTCGCAATAACCGATGCCCATCCATGTACTTCGGTACCAGAATAAAAGGCATAAAAAATATAGGGGATATACAATAAAGACATCATAGCAAAAAATAATCCTAAATAAGCGGCAAAATACAATGGTTTGGTGCTAAATGAGGTAAATCCTTTAATCCCAAAACTAATCATTTTGTTATAGGTATACTTTGTCACACCGCTATAGCGTAGCTCTGCCATATATTCGATACTGATTTGCTTATACCCCATCCATTTTATTAAACCGCGGTAAAATAAATCAAACTCATTGAATGATTTTAAATGTGTTATTGCAGAGCCACTAATTAATCTAAAATCGGCCGAACCTTCTTCAATTTTAATATCAGAGAATTTGCTGATAATATTATAAAATAATGACGAAGTTTTGGATTTTATAAAACCAACCGATTTACTATCAATACGATGTGTCCTTACAATTTCATAGCCTAGCTCATAATTTCGTAGTAATTCATTAATTAAATGTGGTGGATGTTGCAAATCACAATCCATCATAATAATAATATCTGCGTTACACATATCCAAACCCGCTTTTAAAGCATTTTGGTGCCCAAAATTCCTAGATAATTCAATGTATTTTACTTTGTTATCCTCTGCAGACAAAGCTTTTATTTGCATAAGGGTATCATCTGTACTACCATCGTCAATAAATAAAATTTCATATGGATACTTACAACTTGCTAATGCCAATATAATTTCTTTATAAATGGGACTGATATTATTATGCTCGTTATGCGCGGGTAATACAATGTTAAGCTTTTTCATGGGGGAGTGAATTATTATCAAATGAATTAAATAATAAATTATAACTGATAAACAACCAAGCTAAAAAACAAGGCAACGCTTTTAACGCAAATTTTACTACGATGGCTTGAAAAACTTCAGGAAATAAATCTGTGGGTGAAAAAACTGTTAATACCAATACCAGAACAAGTAACAAATACAAATAGAATGCTGGTTTTGGCGCATGTAAAACATACCAAATACCAAACCCAACCACCGCAATTACATAAGTGGGGGATTCAGCAGATGTACTAAAAATAACCAATCCTATTAATAGTTGTGCCAGATAGGTTAGTTGAAAACGACTATTGCCCCATTTCGAAAATCGATACAATGGGAGTAGCATCAGTATACCAGCAGGTATGACAAAATAGAAATTAGCTAAATTATGATATCCGGTAATTCTTTTAAAAAATCCCATTACAGAAATATCTTGCATATTTGTGTTCAGATAGGAATTAACATTTTCTGTATTTTTTTCAAGTAATACATGAAACCAATCGATATAAGATTGGTATACAAATTCAGGACTTGAAATAAACATGGGCAAGCAAAACAAAATAATTGCCCATAATATTAGGTACCCTATCAATTTTTTGTAATCCTTAGTAAAAAAAATAAAGGGTAATCCAACAATTCCATATAATTTAATGAATGTGCCAGCAACAATCAACAAAGCAGCCAAACTTAGTTGGTTATTTTTGATAGCTACATAGGTCAATATAATCCAACTGCATAACATGGGATTAAATTGTAAATTTTGAATAGAAGTGAGGGTCTCAATTAAGGCAATTAATAAAATAATATTTTTACCCCAAAACGAAATAGGCAGCTTTCCAACCGCATAAAATAAAAGGGAAACATTCATCATGCCCCACAATACCAGACCTAAATAATTGGGCAAAATGGCAAATGTTGCAATTAAAACAGCAAATAAAGGGCCGTAATGATTTTTATCAAAATATTGTTCCGGGTATAATTGATATAAATGTTCTTGATGTAGTGAATGCCAAAATACATTTTTGAAAATCAAATAATTATTGATGAAAACAGCTTCCTTTTGTGCTTCAATCAACAACGCAATAAAGGGCACTAAAAACCAAAGTACTGTGATGAAATTTGGCTTTTTATTAATATCAAATATTTTTGCGACAAACGCCTTCATATTTAAAATTAACGAAATATGATGTAAAAAATAAAATATGTTTAACAAAAAAGCCAGGTACTCAAAGGAGCACCTGGCTTTTTTTATTGAAACAACCTGTTAAATTAATACCCCGGATTTTGTTCAATTCTTGGACTTGAATTATCCAACATACCTTGTGGTATTGGTCTTAAGTAATGTTTTGCTGCAATTTGTTGCGCGCCAGCCCTACCCCAAGCGGTCCAACCATTGAATTTTGTTGCACGTTCAATTAATTTTCCAGTACGTTTTAATTGATACCAACGCTCATTACCTTCTCCTAAAAATTCACGGCCATACTCATCCAATATCATATCAATATTGATAGTTGCAGGCGTTGCTCTATAGGAGGTAATATTTGTCAATGGGTCTTTTACATTTCCTGGATTAGTTGCACGCATAGGTGATTTCCCTTTGTTAGAAGCCAAGGCTCTATCTAATACAATATTGTAATAAACATCCGCTGTTCCTAACTTCGCGCCAGTTGCACCTTTAACGATTGCTTCAGCTGCCATTAAATACAATTCAGCAGAACGGAATAATGGATCATTGAAGGTAGAAAAGCCATCACCATAAGCTATACCTGGTTGGAAAAACTTC
This sequence comes from Bacteroidota bacterium, assembly GCA_041162035.1. GTDB lineage: Bacteria > Bacteroidota > Bacteroidia > Chitinophagales > Chitinophagaceae > Sediminibacterium. Next base: position 143 of record JBEATG010000005.1, on the reverse strand, counting down.
CAGAACATCGGACCACCCCAACTTAATGGATCTGTAATTTGCTGTGTAGCTGTTGTCTTACCTAACCAAAATAAATTGACTACATTTTGAACAGAATATTTCTTAGTACCCCCTGGTATATTAACGCCTAACATTTTCACATC
>JBEATG010000093.1:0-3642 GCA_041162035.1 Bacteroidota bacterium | reverse complement strand
ATAGCAAGCGAATAACCTTCGTCAGATAATACGGTTTCAGGAATACTGAGATTTAGACGATTAGAGGCAAAAATACTGCACGATGAAATTACAGCTGAAAAGAATGTTGCAATTAAATACTTTCTATAATTCATACCTCATAATTTATTAATTTGTAGTATTGTATGATTTAAAAATAAGCTTTCTGTTTCAGATATAATTCATGTTTTTAGGCAATATTTATTAAAAGTGCTATACCAGAAACGGCTATTTGAATGATTCCGCCGAATGTAAAGGTAAAAAAACGGACTGGCCTAATCCATTAAGCCAATATTTTCATACCAAGGGGGGATGATGCTATTTTGTTAATCATAAAGTAATAATAAGTTCATATACTGATAATATGCTGGGGGTATTTTTACGCTCAAATTAAAATCATGAAACAAATCAAACTCATTTATCTATTACTGATTACAGTGGTTATATTTTCTTGTCGTAAACAGGATGCAACGCCCCCATTAGAGAACACTCAGAACGAAGATTTAGCAGGTTATGTTGAAATAGCCTCTATCAGTCTAGGTGGTGCGGGTGCAGCAGAAATTACCGCTTTCGACCCAACAACTGATAGATTATTTGCAGTAAATAATAGCGCTGAAAATAAAATTGATGTTATTGATATGAGCAATCCTGCTATTTTAACTGTGATAAAATCAATTAGCATGTTGCCTTTTGGTGGATATGTAAATAGCGTTGCAGTGAGTAATGGAAAATTGGCAGCAGCAATTGAATCTACCAATAAACAGGCGCCTGGTAAAATAGTTGTATTCAATACAACAACCTATGCTGAGATTAAATCAATCAACGTTGGTGCACTTCCTGACATGGTTACTTTTAGCCCAGATGGTAATTATATAATATCCGCAAATGAAGGCGAGCCAAGTGATGATTATCTTAATGATCCAGAAGGAAGCGTTTCTATCATTAAAGTAGCTGACTATTCTGTTGTTACCCTAAATTTTGCATCTTTTGAAAGCCAGTTAGCTAGTTTAACTGCTAAAGGATTTAGAATTTTTGGTCCAGGTAAAAATTTCATTAAAGATATTGAACCAGAATATATAACTGTTTCTGATGATTCAAAAACAGCCTATGTAACACTTCAAGAAAATAATGCGATTGCTGAAATTGACATCACAACTGCTACTATTAAAAAAATTATGCCCCTTGGATTTAAAGATTATTCTTTAGCGGGTAATGGTATTGATGCAAGTGACAAGGACAGTAAAATTGAATTTTCCAACTATGCTAAAGTATACGGTATATATATGCCAGATGCGATTGCATTTTTTAATTACAATGGAACACCTTACTTATTTACAGCTAATGAAGGTGATTCAAGAGAATACAAAGCCTTTGTTGAAATGAAAAGAGTAAGTGCAGTATCGTTAGATGCAACAAATTTCCCAACTGCTACAACACTTAAAACAGAAGCGATTTTAGGCAGATTAAATATCACAACAACTTTAGGGGATACAGATGGCGATGGCGATTTTGATGCCTTATATTCATTAGGTTCTAGGTCATTTAGTGTTTGGAATGCCACAACAGGTAGCCAAGTATTTGATAGCAAAAATGAACTAGACATTAAAGCAAAGGAATTAGCAATTTATGATGATGGTAGAAGTGATGACAAAGCAGTTGAACCTGAATCAATATGCCTTGGCAGAGTAGGTAGTAAAAATATTGCAATTGTTGGTTTAGAAAGAGCAGACGCCTTTGCTATTTATGATATCACCAATCCAACTGCTCCAGTATTTATTAAAATGTATAAAACAGGTGATGCACCAGAAGGCCTTATTTTCATTCCTGCTTCTAAAAGCCCTATTAACCAAAGTTTGATTGTTACTAGTAACGAAAATGATGGAACAGTTAAAATATACAAAACAACTAAGTTGTAAAATATATTAAGTTTTTTTCTTTAAACTTAAAGCGGCGCATCATTTGATGCGCCGCTTTTTTATCTTTACCCCGGTCGTAAAACTTTTACCAAGCACTCAATGGTTTAACTTTTGGTGTTTTAGTTGTAGATGTTGCACCTGGAATTAACAATATATCAAAATTAACTTTAGTGTTCGCTGGGATAATTGCTTCAAAGCCTACTAGTATGGTACCAGGATTGGGTGCGTCAAAATCTCTTGGAGGATTCGTAGACCATGTTTTCATAGTTATATTATTTGCACCTGACACCTTTAGGGTAAGTGTCTTTCCCCCTTTTTTCAAAACTGCTGTTTCTGTTCCAACTATTTCAACATCAGCAGGTGTGAGCATGGTCCATCTTACTTTTGTTTCACGATCTAGTGTTTGAATCTCATCTCTTACAACCACATGATTTTTATTTACAATTGCAATACCGCGAGTACTTGATGCAAGTTGATTTTTATATACCGTACTCAAATCAAATGTTACTTGCATGAAATTTGGATCCTTATTATCATTTATAATTGGCGCATCTCCTTCTACCACCTGAAGTTTGCCATCAATAGTAAGTGTATTGTGCGCATAATTATTAAGTCTGAAAACATCCCATCTTTCTGAATTTTGCGTACGGCCCCAAAGTTTAACCCCCTTGGACTCAAGTGATTCATAATTTTGCATACCAAAATCCATAGCCCATCTTTGACCATCTGCATCCATGATGAAGGAACCAATATCCATATGCGCGTGATTGATTGACGCAGATCCGCCTTTTGCAGCAATATAAATTGCATTTGAATCCGTCCAGGATGTTCGCATCATCGCCATTGGATTTTTACCTTTGCCTACAAATGCAGTTGTGCTCGGCGCTTTAATATCCTTTGTTGAGATATTTCCCTTCCATAACATGATCGCTGGCAATATTCTTTCAGTAACTAAGTTAGCCTCTCTGCCAGCTTTAAGATAAGATTTTTCAACCCAAAGCAAGCTTGGATCATTTACCTTATTTGCCAACCAAAACATAGCTGGATTAAATGAGCCACCTCCCCCTGCATCCGAATAATTGAAAGGCTTACCAGTGGTGCCAGTCATGCTTTCCATGAAAGATGCAGTTTTTAAAAAGCCAGGTGCTTTCGTCATGCCAAAATCAGTGGCGTAAATTTTTTCAAGTGCACTTAAAAATAAAACATTAAAAGTGGTTCCATAACCCCAATAACCATAGCCCTCTGGATAAATACCATCAGGTCCATAATCCTTCATTGGGATTGCCATTGACTCAATGGCACGATTAATTATCATTTTTGCCAATTTTGGATCTCGCTCATATATTGCCATAGCGCCATATGACATACCTGCATTACACACCTGATTCCAGTTGTGTTCGGCTTTTAACCAACTATTATTTTTACTATCAAGTGATGGTTCTATTCCTTTTTTGATGATGGCATTTTGTATAGAATCTCTGGCGCTTTGAGAAAGTTGATCAAATAACCAATCATACCCAATGGACATGGCCATGGTCATTTCAGCAACATCTAAAAAGTGGGATGGATTCCAATCGCTAAAACCTGCAATTGCCAACATTTCGCTTTCTGCCCTTATAAAATACTTTTGATCACTGGTGGTACGATAGGCATAGGACAAATAGAACAATCTTTTTAATGCTTCCCTTGATTTGTCTAAAAGTCGTCG
>JBEATG010000026.1:0-2600 GCA_041162035.1 Bacteroidota bacterium | reverse complement strand
CTTATATATTAAGGCCTTCTCAATAGCATTGGGAGGGCTTTTTTATGGATATTAATAGCAAAAGCATACTGTTATTATATGTATTTAACATAAATTGCTAATTCAAAATTATGAATATGGGATATCATCCAAATTTTCGAATGAATGTATTGTCTTCCTTTAAATCAGTGATTGCAATTTTGGCATTGTTAATTAGCCTGAATCTGTCAGCGCAAACAAAGCTCGATTTAACTTCGATGGCCGAGTTTAATAAGCCTACCGCTAATTGGCATATTGCAGGGAGCGTTTATGCTGACCTAAATAAAAGTCATCATATTAGTTTTACACCTGGTACAGGCATCCTCGTTAATTTACCTGATTCAACAGCGCGAAAGGATTTATTTACCAATTTTAAACATGGTGATATTGATCTTGAATTGGATTGCATGATGGCGAAGGAATCAAATTCAGGTATTTATTTGCAAGGTAGGTATGAACTACAATTATTAGATAGTTGGGGCGTGATCAAACCAAGGTCAACTGATATGGGCGGTATATACGAACGTAACGATAGTAAAAGACCAATAGGTCAAAGAGTGTTTGATGGTCGTGCCCCTAGACAAAATGTAAGCAAAGCGCCAGGTTTATGGCAGCATTATAAAATTTCGTTTCAAGCACCCCGATTTGTAAATGGTGTAAAAACGGAGAATGCAAGAATTTTGAAAGTGGAATTAAATGGAGTGGTGATTCAAGAAAACATTGAATTGTCAGGACCCACCGCTGGTTCAATTTCAAGAAATGAAATAGCAGAAGATGCATTAAGAATACAAGGAGATCATGGTCAAGTAGCTTTCAAAAATATTGTGGTGACTAAATTCCCTGATCAAAAACCATCTTTATCTGAAATGAGTGTGAATATATTTCAAGGAAGATTTGAAAAGGAGCCTGATTTATCCAAGTTGAAACCGATGATGCAAAAAACAATTCCAACTATGACGGTGAATATGGAGGGGATCCCTAAAAACTTTTACTTATCACAATATAAAGGAAAGTTAATTGTACCTGAATCTGGGGAGTTTAATTTTAACTTTGTTTCAAAAGGTGGTCCAGCAAGAATCAAGATTGACAATAAAGTTATTTTCCCTTTCGACCGTAAAGGAGGAAAAACAACCATTAAATTAGAAAAAGGGGAGTATCCCTTTGAATTAATATTATCTAAATATTATGCATCTGAAGTTGCGACCATCTCATTAAAATTGAGTGCAAGTAATTTAAGAGAATATGTAATTAGTGATCCTAAAGTATTGCAGTTAAGTACAAAGGATCCAGTGTTGGTGGAAGCGAAGGAAAATACCATACTAAGGAGTTTTGTGGATTTACCAGGAAGTAAGCGTGTTACCCATGCGGTTAATGTAGGAACTGCTGAAAAAGTAAATTACACCTATGATTTAAATACTGGCATGGTTATTCAAGTTTGGCGTGGCGACTTTTTAGATGCAAGTCCCATGTGGATTGATAGAGGGGATGGTTCATCCAAACCTTTAGGGGCAGTACAATATTTTGGCACACCTACATTAGCGATTAATAAATTGGCCAATAGTAATGCTGCGTGGAATTCAGACACGACGGGCACTGGTTTTATTTCAAAAGGTTATGTGTTGGATGAATTAGATCGTCCTGCATTTAAATACAATATGTATGGTAATTCAATTACCGATGCAACTAAAATGTTGGACAACAGACAAGGTGTTCAAAGAACCATTATGTTGAAAAATGCAGCAGAGCAAATGTATGTTCGATTAGCATCAGCAAATGTAATTGAGGAGGTTTCTGCTGGTTTTTATATGATGGACGATCATGCTTATTATTTAAAGTTAGATGATATTGGAACTGCAAAACCAGTTATTAGGAATCAAAATGGCAAAAAGGAATTGATCCTACCTATTCAAAATAAAATCACTTATTCAATCTTATTTTAAGCATATCATTTATGAAATCAAATCAAATAAAAAGTTCAATGCGTTCAATAAATTATATACTTATTTTGTTTGTTGCTATTTTAGGTATGCAAACGATTAGTTACGCACAAGAATCACCAAAGGAAGAAGATTTTTTTAAGATCAATAAATTAAGATCACCCGAAGGAACATTATTAGAAGTGGGTGGTTTGTGTACGATGCCTGATGGCAATTTAGCGATTGCTACAAGAAGAGGGGATGTATATATTGTCGAAAATCCGACAAGTCCCAGACCTTATTTTAGAAAGTTTGCTTCAGGCTTACATGAGTTATTAGGGATTGCATACAAAAATGGTTCCTTATATGTAGCACAAAGAGGAGAATTAACTCGCTTGCAAGATGCGAATATGGACGGTAAGGCAGATATTTTTGAAACTATTTATGCATGGCCTTTATCAGGTAATTACCATGAATATAGTTATGGGCCAAAGATTGCACCTGATGGTTCTTTTTATGTGACATTAAATTTAGGTTTTGGAGATGTATGGTGGTCAGGTACCAGCTTTGTTCCATGGAGAGGATGGGCGCTACATATTTTTGAAGATGGCAGAATGGAACCATGGGCAACAGGCCTTCGTTCTCCTTGCGGAATAAGTATGATTG
>JBEATG010000016.1:0-5518 GCA_041162035.1 Bacteroidota bacterium | reverse complement strand
TCCCTTGCTATGAATTTCGTCAATCATTCCTTTAAAGTCAGGAAATTTATTATTGGGTTGTAATGCATAATTATTTGTAGTTCTGTATCCCTGCCAACCATCATCAATATTAATATACGTCCAACCATGTTGGCTTAAACCCATATTAACCATTGCATTCGCTGAGGCAATTACTTTTTCTCTATCAATTAATTTTGCCCATGAATTCCATCCATTCCATCCAATCGGTGGCGTTAATGAAATAGTATCTCCAATTTTAATGGTTAATTGCTTTTGTGCAGTACCAAAACTGTTGGCTGCTTTCATCGTTACCAAATAACTGCCTTTCTTATTTACAACTCCAGTAATGATTCCTGTTTTTGCATCAATGGTTAACCCATTCGGTAAATGATCTATTGAATAAGTAATAGGTGTTTCCCCGGTCGCTACCACTGTAAATAAAAAAGGATTTCCTGGTTTTGCACCAAATATTTTAGGTGAATTAATTCTGGGTGATTTTGCAACTGGTGGCGTAAGAATATATCTTTCTCCATCATTGGCAATGGGTTTTGGCAACTTATTCTCCAACATAGTGAATTGCGCATTTGCAATATCAGAATAATACTTTTGGGAAGATGCTTCTGTTTTTACTAAAATTCCGAACCGCTTTACGCCTGATAAATTGACGTTTATTTTTTTAGGAACATCCCCTACTTTCATTGGTCCAGATTCAAATAATATTTTCCTATCACCTAAAATATAGAAATGTGTTTCCGTTGCTTTATTCGCATTATCATCGGCGCCAACAATTGCAGAAAATTGTGTTGCATTTCCATCTAATTGAAACACCATTAAACCAATTTGACTTATACCTAGTCCCCGACTGTATTTTACACCACCCAATTGAATTAGTTCACCACTAGCACAGGTTTTTATTGATACCCCTGGAATACCATCTGAAAATGAAGGAATATCCAAATCATCCAACCAAATCTGTTTTGTTCCTTGTGCTTGAATAGTAAAACTTGCTACTAAAAATAATAACCCTAATAATAACCTTGTTTTCATATATTAATTTATTCTTGAATTTTTACTTTTTGATTTGCAGGTGTATTTTTAATTTTTTCAAGTAGCTGTGTTAGCTCTTTAACTTTTTCCGGATACTGGTTATATACATTATGCTGTTCATTAATATCTGTTGCTAAATTATATAACTGACCAATAGGTTCCCCTGGCTTTGGCGTAATTTCAACAGGTGCTGAAAACCCGCCTGAACCAAGTTTTGTAATTAATTTCCAATTGTCTTTTTTGATATTTAAAAACCCTTTGGACGAGCTATTGATAATTGCAGGCTGATCTTTTACAATCGTCGCCTTCCCAGTTAATATAGGTAGTATTGAATAACTATCTGCTGTAATAAATTCGGGCGCAGTGTTACCAATTAACTCTGCACAAGTAGCCATTAAATTTGCTAAAGTAGTGGGCGCATTGCTTACACTCCCTGCTTTTACTTTTTCAGGATAGCGAACTATAAAAGGCACTCGATGCCCCCCTTCAAAAGCATCCCCTTTCATTCCCCTAAACTCACCCGCAGATTTATGATTAAACTCAGCTACAAAATTTTCTCTCCAGTAAGGCCCATTATCACTTGCAAATAAAACGATGGTGTTTTTTGACATGCCTAAACTATCAAGCGTTTTTAAAACTGCACCAACAGCATCATCAACCATCATTACATAGTCGCCATATTCCCCTGCTTTTGACTTGCCTTTGTATTTATCTGTAGGCATCCATGGTGTATGTGGCGCTGGCATCGGAAAATATAAAAAATAAGGATTCGATGATTTGTGTTGCTTCTCTATATACGCAATCGCCTTATTGGTAAACGTAGGTAAAACATTAACAAAGTCAAATGAAGGTGACATTAAACCTGGTCTCCAAAATGGGCCAGTATATCCTGACTCTAATTTATTTCCAGGCGTAAATCCTGTAGGTAATTCTGTTAATTGATCATTCTCCAAATAACAGTATGGAGGCATATCTAAGGATGCTGGTAAAATATAAGAATAATCAAACCCCTGCGACAATGGCCCAGCAGTAGGCGCTTTATCAAAGTTGATTTGCGTAGGATTCATTTCATCTCTGATACCATACATGTTATTCTTATTATAATTGGGATGAATGGAATCTTTAAAAGCTTCTTTCAAAACCCAATCTACACCCAAATGCCATTTACCTACAACGCCTGTATGGTAGGATTTTGTTTTTAATAAATTGGCAATAGTTTGCTGTTGTGGATTTATCAAGGTACGGCTATACCCTCTTAATACACCTATTGGTAGTCGACTACGCCAAGGATAAGATCCTGTCATAATTGAATAACGAGATGGGGTGCAAACAGAAGAAGTGGTATGCGCATCTGTAAACCGCATTCCTTGCGCAGCTAATTTGTCAATATTAGGCGTATTTATTTTACTTTCCGGATTGTTCGCAAATACATCCCCGTATCCTAAATCATCTGCCAAAATATACACGATATTAGGCAGGGTTGATTTATTTTGCGCATTCATTTTAACAACAAACAAACAAATCATAAAAACAACAGCTGCGATTTTTTGAAGCTGTCTTAAAAAAATATTTTTATTAGTCATAATGATTATTTATCTGTTGCGAATTGAAATTATTTTTTTTGAAGCGTAGAAATTGGTGCATTTAAAGTTTCAATTCCCCATTTCGTATTAGGCGTTGCTCCCATATTTATTTCCAACAAACCTCCTTTAATTAAATCATCATGCATGATCCATGGCATGTTAAATGATTTTCCGTTCATCTGCGTGGATTGTATGTAAACATTATTAGGCCCATTATTTTTTGTTTGTATCGTCACTTTTTTCCCAGGGTAATATTTTGAATTTAATTGTATCGTGATTTTATCAAACAAAGGACTGGTCATTTCATAGAATGGCTTTGCAGAAGTACCCCCATCAGTGGAGAACAATCCTATTTTTAATAAAACAGCCAACGACCCCATTAATCCTTGATCCTCATCCCCACTATATCCTTTTTGTGGTGAAATACCAGCATACACTGAATCAATTAGTTGTCTTGTCCAGTATTGCGTTAACCAAGGTTTGCCTGCATAATTAAATAAGAATGGCGTTTGCATACATGGCTGATTACCATAATTAAGATATACACGTCTGATTAATTTTTGATCTACTGGATTTTCAGATTTACCTGAAACAAAATTATGGATACGTGCTTTGGTAAAGGATTCATTTAGTTTTGTTGTAAACGCATCATTGCCCCCCATCAAATTAATTAACCCTGGTACATCATGTGGAACAAACCAAGTGTATTGCGCAGCATTACCTTCCACCCAACCTTTTTCATAATCTAATATATCAATCGGTTGATTCCATTCTCCTTTCTTATTTTTTGACCACATCCAACCTATTTCTTTATTAAATAAATTTTTATAATTATTGGCACGCGCACTAAATAAATCATAATCCTGTTTTTTATTTAACACTTTAGCCATTTGCGCTAATGCGTAATCTTGGTAAGCATATTCCAATGTTTGTGCAGCACCATCTTGGTGAAAACCATATTTAATAGGAGTTAATGGAAAAGGTACATATCCAAGCGCCATATATTCTTCAATTCCGCCACCTTTAAAAGTAGTGTGTTCATATCCTGCCTTACTCATCATGCCACCAGGAAAATGATCTTTCCTAATACCTTCATATGCCTTATTGATATCGAAACCTTTGATTCCTTTTAAATAAGCACTTGTAATAAAGGGTGTTGTGGCAGCACCTGTCATTACATAAGTATAATTACCTCCAGATGGTCCTCTTGGTACTAAACCTCCATCATCATACATCTGTAACATACAATTAATAAACTCCTCTGTAATTTCAGGATACACCAAATGCCAAAGCGTATTCAATGACCATTGCGCGCCCCAAAATGAATCAGAATTATACATGTTAAATGTAGGTTTGCCATTGGCATCTAGTTTAACTTGTTTTTTTAAGGGGGCTACTCCCGTATTATCAATATAAGTGCCACTGACATCACTTACAATGCGTCTGCCTTGTAATGCATGAAATAAGTCCGTATAAAATCGTTGTTGTTGCACAGCAGTTCCCCCTTCCACATCAATCCTACCCAACATTGCATCCCAATTTTGAGCAGACTCCTTTACAATTTCATCAAAATTCCAAGCCGGTAATTCTGACTTCATATTATTTTGCGCTTCTTCAACACTAACATAAGAAATGGCCACTTTCATTAATCTCTTTTCACCTTGGGTTGTATTAAACTTAACAAACACCCCTGTTTTTTCTCCTTCTAATGAACTTAGTGTAGGAATAACTACTCCCTTTTTCCAACCGCCAAATGTTAAAAATGGTTTATCAAATTCTGCAACAAAATAAACGGTAATTGGTTTTGGACGACGAATGGTTGGAGCCATGGTTACTTCCCCTTCAATACGACGATCATTTGCTTTATTTACTTTACTTGATTGTGTTTCAGAAGAACCTAGTACCGTTGTAAAATCAAATAGAATATAACTGTCATTTGATTTTGGATAAGTATATCTGTGAAAACCTACACGATTGGTTGTAGTTAATTCTGTAGTAATTGCATAATCTTTTAATACCACTTTGTGATAACCCGCTTTTGCAACCTCCTCATCATGCGAATAACTTGAACCATAGGTATCAGGTCCTAAATGTCCTTTGAAAATACCAGTAGTGGGCAATACAGGAATTCCTGACATTTCCCAACAATGAATATGACTAAAACATTTAATGGTATCCTCATTATAGCGATAACCGGTATTCCAAGTACCTCTTAAGTTCATATCAGGACTTAGATTCACCATACCAAAAGGCCTAGTGGCTGAATTGAAGTAAAAAAACCTTGAGTTGGCCGCATCCACCAGCGGCGCAACCAAACTAGACTTAGCTACTATCCCCTTGCTATTTTTTTGCGCAAAGGCAAATGACAACTGAAATACTACAACTAGAAATAGGATGATTGATTTTTTTATGGACATACAGTAAAGTTTTAAAGCGTTAGTTCAAATAAATATAAAAAAAATGCTGCAAAATGGCGAAAAAAAAGAAGGATTTGCTCATGTTTAAAAATAAAACAATGAACAAATCCTTCCTATAAATCTAACCTAATTAATAACCAGGATTCTGTTCAATCTTAGGATTAGTAACATCTATCATTCCTTGAGGTAATGGTCTCAAGTACCAGTTAAAGGGCGATTTTGTATCCAGATAAAATTGCCTGTAAAAAATAGGGGCAACATCATCAAGAGAATTTTTCTCATGGTTTTGCAATTTTAATTTTATAATCTTTTATAAATGAATCGTTTACTTTAAAAATAAATTCTATATATTGTTTAAAGATTTTAGTAAATTAGGGTAATTAGTTTGAAATGTTAAGATTGTTAACATTTACTTACGAAAACGATTTCGCTATACTTTTAACAGTTTACATTAAAACATTATTAGTTAAT
>JBEATG010000312.1:0-2868 GCA_041162035.1 Bacteroidota bacterium | reverse complement strand
GTGCCCCATCGGCCTATACAAAAAATTCAAAATGGAAAAAGGGAGATACCATTTTCCAACCAGAATTAGCAGCCACATTAAGGCGCATTCAAATAAATGGATTGGCCGGTTTTTATGAAGGGGTCACTGCTGATTTGATTGTGAGAGAAATGGCCAATGGGTCAGGTATTATTTCAACTACTGATTTAAAAAATTACCAAACAAAAAAAAGAACACCCATTGAGTTTGATTATAAAAATCATCATGTAATTAGTTTTGCACCACCTTCAAGTGGTGGTATTTTAATTGCGCAAATGATGAAAATGATTGCCCCATTTGATATTGCAGCGATGGGCTATCAATCACCCGCTGCTGTTGGATTAATGGTGGAATCACAAAGACGTGCTTACGCCGATCGAGCGGAACATATGGGTGATCCTGATTTTTGGAAAGTACCTACACGCACCTTAATCAGCGACGCTTATGCCAAACAAAGAATGCAAGATTATACCCCTGGCGTTGCTGGCAATAGTAAAAATACCAATGCTGGGCAAGCCAAGGAAAGCGAACAAACTACCCATTATAGTGTCATCGACAAGGAAGGAAATATGGTGGCCATAACCACCACCTTAAATGACTCCTATGGAAATAAAACGGTGGTCGCAGGCGCTGGTTTTATTTTAAATAATGAAATGGATGACTTTAGTGCAAAACCAGGCGTTCCTAATATGTTTGGTGCGCTCGGAGGAGAAGCCAATGCAATTGCTCCAGGAAAAAGAATGTTAAGTTCCATGACACCCACACTAGTTACTGTAAATAACAAAGCTTATTTAACCATTGGCAGTCCAGGAGGCACTACCATCCCGAATCAAATTTATGAAGGCCTTATCAATATGATTGATTTTAAAATGAGTTTAAAACAATCCATCGATGCATCTCGCTTTCATCACCAATGGATTCCTGATCAAATACAAGTGGAAGCCGATTTCCCAGATGCCACTATCCAAGCCTTGAAAAACCAAGGGTATAAAGTGACTCAAAGAGGCTATTTTGGTCGCATGGATGGCATCCGAATACTACCTAATGGTAAAATTGAAGCTGCTGGCGATAAAAGAGGTGACGACAGTGTCGCAGGCTATTAGTGATCAGCACATTATACCCGTTTAATTAGTATTTTTACAAAAATCATTTTTTGCTAAAAAACAAGCTTACCATACTGAGAATTGTGATTGCTACAGTGGTAGGGCTACTCCTATTTTGCTATTTATTATTATTGCTCCCATGGGTACAAAATAAATTAATTACCAGCGTTGCCAGTAGTTTATCCAAATCCATTGGAACGGAAGTAAAGATTGGGCATGTCGGGTTTTCCTTATTCAATAGATTGGATCTTGAAGATATTTTGATCAAAGATGAGAAAAACGACACTTTAGTTTATTCTAAAATTGGCAAGCTGCGATTAACTGACTTATATTTTTCTAAATCAGCACCTGTTATAAGATATATTGGATTAGAAGGTACCCGGATATATTTAAACAGAACAGCCCCAAAATGGAACTACCAATTTTTATTAGACTACTTGAATAAAGACAGCTCCAATCAAAAAACAACTGACTTAGATATTAAAAAAATTGACTTAAGTGATTTCCGCTTTATTTTAGATGACCAATGGAATGGAGAAAAAACAGAATTATCGGCAAAAAATATCTTGTTAAATATAAAATCGTTTAATCAAACGATTAAGCGCATTGTCATTGATCAATTAATCGTCAATAAGCCGTTCATCAACCTTCACTCCTATGAAGGAAAAAATACCACTGTACAAAAGGACACCAATCAACGTAATTTAAAACCAGCTCAAATAAACCCAACTGATTTAAATATCGTAGCCAACGAAATACAAGTCATTAATGGGAAGTTTTTAATTGAATATGGCTTCGAAAAACCAGTCCCTTATTTTGATGATGCACATATTCGCATGCATGATTTAAATGCACAAATTTACAATGCAACATTGTCCAAAGACACCATTACAGCTAAAGTAAACTTAAGCGTAAAGGAAAGATCGGGCTTTGAAATAAAAAAATTAAATACCCTATTTAAGTTAACGCCTCAAATAATGGAGTTTGCGCAATTGTCATTAAAAACAAACAACAGCATTATTGGCCCTTACTATGCAATGCAATACAAAAGCTTTAAAAAAGATTTTAATAATTACATGCAGAATGTGACCATGAAAGCGCATTTCGAAAATTCATTGATTTCCATTAAAGATATTGCCTACTTCACGCCTACTTTAAATAATATTGATCAAAAAGTTAAGCTAAGTTTTCATTTTAATGGCACCGTGTCCAATTTTGAGACCAAGGACTTAGTTGTAAACTATAACAGCTCCAAAGTCAAAGGCAGCTTTAGCATGAAAGGCTTGCCTAGCTTGAGAAATACGCAGATTGATTTTAATAATGTTATATCGGCTACCAATTATAAGGACTTATCCAACTGGCTTCCTACTTTAAAAAATAATAAAGAAATAAAATTTGAAAAATTAGGTAATGTTTTATTTGCTGGAAATTTCAAGGGAACTGTATACGATTTTATTACCAAGGGTGAATTTAATACCGACTTAGGTTATGCGAATACAGAGATTCGATTACAATTCCCATTAGATAAAGAGCCAAGTTATGAAGGCATATTAAAAACGAGCCATTTTAATGCAGGCAAACTGCTTGACATAGCTAGTTTAGGTTTATTAAATTTTAACGGTAAAATTAAAGGCAGCTCCTTTGACCTTGATCAACAAAAAACTAATATCCAAGGCAATATTGACAGCATTGCATGGAACAATTATAATTACACCAATATCACCACCAATGGTAATATTCAAAAAGG
>JBEATG010000248.1:0-6445 GCA_041162035.1 Bacteroidota bacterium | reverse complement strand
ATTATATGCAGCAATAATTTTTAGTATCTTTAAACCAACATTTAAATAGATTCATCAACAACTATTAAAAAGGCGCTATGAAAATTTCAAATTTTATATTTACAGTTTCATTACTTGTAATCACAAGTTTTTCGAATGCACAACAAATCGCTATTATCCCAGAACCTTACCAAATGAAAGTGGGTAAGGACAGTTACACCCTACCTAAGGTTGTCGTTGTTAACGCACCCACTTCAGCAAGTGTAATTAGCGAATTAATTTCAAAAAAAATTACTGCGGTTACCGGGAGTCAAGTAACTAAATCAAGTACTAAGTCAAATATTGATTTGCAAATAACCAACGAAACTGAATTAGGCAAGGAAGGTTATCATTTAGATGTGAATGAAAAAGGAATACAAATTAAAGCAAATACCAATGCAGGTTTATTTTATGCTTGGCAATCATTACTTCAAATAATGCCAACTGCCATATTCAATAATTCAATTCAAAATAATGTAAGCTGGAAAATTCCTCATGTATCCATTACCGACAAACCTCGTTTTGGATGGAGAGGTTTAATGTTAGATGTTAGCCGCCACTTTTTTACTAAAGCAGAAGTGAAAGAATACATTGACAACATGGTATTATATAAATACAATGTTTTACACCTGCACTTAACAGATGATCAAGGTTGGCGTATTGAAATTAAAGCATTGCCTAAATTAACTGAAGTGGGCGCTTGGCGCGTAGACCGCAAAGGTAAATGGGCAAATATATCCGCCCCAGCCTTGGATGAACCAAAAACTTATGGCGGCTTTTATACCCATGAAGATATTAAAGAACTAGTGGCATATGCAAAATCAAAATTCGTAGAAATTTTACCTGAAATTGATATCCCAGGACATAGTATGGCATTTTTAGCTGCCTACCCTTTAAGCACGACGCCGAATTTTAATTACCAAGTTAATGCAGGTACTGAATTTATGGATTGGACAGGATACAATGGACATGCGACCGCAAAAATCGATAATGCATTGAACCCTGCCAATGAAACAGTTTATAACTATTTAGATAAAATTTTCACAGAGGTCGCGTCCCTATTCCCTTTTGAATATATTCATATGGGCGGAGATGAAACTGCAAAAAATAATTGGGAGAAAAGCGCTGATGTAGAAAATTTAATGAAAAGAGAAAACCTGAAAGATCAGTATGAAGTACAAAGTTATTTTGTAAAAAGAGTAGAGAAAATTATTAATGCAAAAGGAAAAAAATTAATGGGATGGGATGAAATATTGGAAGGTGGTTTGCCCGGCAATGCTGCAGTAATGAGCTGGAGAGGTATGCTAGGAGGCATTGAAGCTGCAAACCAAAAACACCAAGTAGTGATGACCCCAAATGACTTCGCCTATATAGATTTTTATCAAGGAGAGGTTACCGCCGAAGGAAAAGTATACAAAGGCTTGAGAATGAAAAAAACTTATGAATTTGAACCCCTTCCACAAGGCATTGACCCAAAATATATATTAGGAGGGCAAGCCAATTTGTGGACGGAGCAAATATTAAGTTTAAGAAGTGCACAATATTTAACCTGGCCTAGATCCATGTCCATTGCCGAAACACTCTGGTCACCCAAAGAAAAAAAGAATTGGCAATCTTTTTCCGGAAAAGTAGAAAAGCAATTTGAGATTTTAGATGCTTTAAATATTAAGCATGCGAAAAGCATGTACGACCCAATTGTTACAACTACCTCCAACACTAAAGGAGAACTCATTGCGAAAATGGAAGGTGAAGTTGACAATTTGAAATTTTACTACTCTATTGATGAATCCTTACCAGACCAATTTAGTGATGAATACAAAGGAGCGTTTGTGGTTCCTAGCGATGTTACTATTTTGCGTGTTATTAGTTACCGAAACGGTAAGCCTATTGGAAAGATGTTACACATTCCCATGGAATCATTACAAAGCAGGGCAGTTAAAACTTTGTAACCTACATAAAAGTTCAAATAGGCAGTTTATAATAAAATTGTCCCATTAAAAATACAATAAGCCCCGTCCCCTCGAGTACTCGAGGGGACGGGGCTTATTGTTAGTTATATTCCCTAAATTTGAACGGCATACATTAACATCATGAGGGTATTACTTATTTTATGGCTGGCTTTAGTTTTCAATCTACATCCCCTTTATGCACAAAACAGCCAATCAGATAGTATACCAAAACAAAATACAACTGACAAAAAAAAATCATCCCTAAAACTTAAAATTTTAAAAAGTATTACAGGGAATGCTGAATCCATGACTGATACAAACAGAGATGTGATTGCAAACAATATTGAGCTGTTGTCAAAATATAATGGCAAACAAATCGATAATATTATCATTGAACAACATAATTTCTCCACCAATATCAACCTTCCTCAAATAAACCAAAAGGACAAGTTTACAAATATTGCTAATAAGCTACATAAAAGCTCATCTGATAATACGATTAGGAAAAACTTATTTTTAAAACCCAACGACATACTCAATCCTACGATCATTGCCTATAATGAAAAATGGTTAAGAGATCTTACTTTCATTCAAGACGCCCGCATTATTGCACTGCCGGTAAAATACGACACCAATAAAGTAGACTTATTCATCATCACCAAGGATATTTTCCCATTAGGAGGAGATTTAAATTTAAAAAATCAAAATTCATTTGATGGCTCATTGAGTGATGAAAATTTATTTGGTACAGGAAATGCATTAAAAATTAATCACAATTTTGACAATACCCGAATACCAGAACCTGCATGGGGATATAACCTACAGCTAAGAAACGTTTTTGGTAGTTTTATTAATATTAATGGAGGAGTCAACAACTATACAAATAGCATTTCCGATGGATCAAGGTCCGCTATGAATAAGTTTGTATTTGGTGAGCTTCCATTTCTCCATCCTTTAAGTAATTGGACGGGCGGATTTGAACTAATGGAATTTAAAAATACAAATGCTTATCCTAACAAATGGAGTGATAGTTTATTTAATAGCAAATTAAATTACCACTACGACACCAAGGATTTTTGGCTTGGATACCAACTTTTTTTTAAAACAAAATTAAATAAAATTAATCGACGACATATTATACAGTTACGTCACCTTGAAAACAGTTTCAATATTCGCCCTATTAACTTCTTAGCCCAATTAGATAAAAATTATCGAAATATCAATGCTAATTTTTTGTCAATTACGGTATTCAACCAAAATATTATCAGGACAAAGTATTTATATGGATTTGGGCGTAACGAGGATTTACCTATTGGACAATCCTTGAGCTTAACTTTAGGGAATTACTACAGAGAGAATAATAGCATTTCATATGCTGGTTTGAAATATGAAAAATACGCATTGCAATCCTCCGGAAATTATTCACATTTAAATATCAATGTAGGCAGTAGCTATGCGGAAAAGAAATACCAGGATTTTAGATTTTTAGCTAGCATGGAAATAATAGGTAAATTAAAATATTTTGATAACGGATCACCCTACCGACATACTTTAAATATTAGTATTGCGCAAACTTTAAATAATAAATTTAATGAGGCCTTGTTGATTTATAGTAATTATGGCATTCCACAACTAAACAAGGAACAAATTAAAGGGGGTACCCGTATTTCAGGAAATTGGGAATCAGTTTTATATAGTGCAAAAACCATTTATGGATTCAAAACTTCCCCATTTGTATTTGCCAACCTTACTTATATAAGAGCCATTGACGAAGTAAAAAAGAATGGCGGGATTTTCACAGCCCTTGGAACTGGCACTAGAATACGTAATGAAAACCTCATATTTGGTACTATTGAATTAAAATGCTTTTACCTACCCCGTACGGATTTACAAGTTAGTCCATGGAACTTTAGCTTCATTACCAACTTGAAATACAAATACAATTCAACCATCATAAACAAGCCCGATTTTGTTGAAATTAATTAAAAATCCACTGGTCCAAATTCAACCTTTAGCCCTTATTTTTGTTATATAATTTATGGTTCAAGCATATAATTTTTTAGCCAGTTGGCAGTTATTCCCCGAAAAAAGCGAATTCGAGTACCAACTCGTTCCAAAATCCGGAAATTACAAAATTGAAAGCGTTCAAAATGCCCATGCACTTAGCTTTAGTCATAATTGGGTAAACATTGAAAATGAAGCTTTTTATGCCCAGTACAGTGTAAATCCCAATGGCATCGCACAGCCCTTTGACAACCATTTATTGGGCAATGAAGTTATTGCTGAAGTGAATAATGGCTCTTGTTTAACAGTGCAGTTTAATAAGGACAATAAGGAAGTATTAAAAGTGGTTCATGAAATATTAGCCAATGGATTTTTAAAAGTGACCCAATACGGCTTTAAAGAAAACGGCGATCCATTTAAAAATATTGAAATTTATCATAAACAATTAAGTGTGCTTCCCTACGCCTCCTCTGCAGGAAGTGTTGCAATAAGACCTACCAAGGAAGGCGTCATCAAACACAAAGCTTTATCTGCCATGGAGGATCAAACCAACATGCAGTTAAATCAAATTAAGGAACAAATTGAATTATTGGCAAGACAAGCACAGGAAATACGTAAACGTAAGGAGTTAAGCTTGATGATTTACGAAGCTAAAATAACTTTCAAGCCGCAAATTGGTCAAGTGTATCATGTATATGAAAAAACGGACGGCTCACATGTTTTATCACTCGTAGCCCCTAGTGAATGGGGCGGCGGCTCGGGGCCGTTTGCAGGATTTATTGCAACGGTGAAATTATTAGCCGATCATACTTGGATTGAATGCTAGTAACCGTATTTAGCTAGTACTTCATCTACTCTTTTTTCAATGGCTGCATTTTTTTCAACAGGGGGTGCATGGTGTTTTTTTATTGTCGCATCAAAAATTAAAGGTCCGTTTGCGCCCCAATGTTTTTGATCAATAAAACTATCCACTCCTTCCATGTCATGCGAAGGATTCGTTCTTGTAAAACAAGCCCATAAAAAATTATTACTTTCTTCTGCCATCCAACTTGGATTTTCAGTTAAAATTAACATGACTACACCTAACTCATTTAATAAATTTGCCCCCCTCCCTTTTAATTTTTCTTGTACCCCTTTGGTATTTATTAAAGCCGCATCTAATGCGATAATGCCTGGCAATACTAATTTTGCATTTGCATTCAATTGATGAATTTCCTCTGGTACGCTAATCGCCAAACTTCTTTTCACATCCCCATAAGCAGCAATCACTACTTTGGATCCCGCATTTAAATTTTCACCAGAATAATCCAAAGTATCCATGGTCGTTTTTGTATAAAAATGAATATCGCTGTTTAAATCAATACGTTCTAATAAAAATTGTAAATAAGCAGGAACATTATGTGTGCTTAATTGATTCGAATCATCCGCTGTTATAAAAACAAATTTCGCCAAGCTTAATTGTCCGGTACCTAAAATATGATTCGCAATGGTTAAAATTTCAGCAGGTTTTTTATTTTGCAAAAACGGTGTGTACCGCTCACTTCCTATTGCTAACAATAATGGATGAACGCCTGCAGCGTCTACTGCATGCACTTCTTTTAAACCAGGAATTTCATTAGACACCGCTGACCCTGTCATACTATGTATCAATTGTCCAAAGCTGGTGTCCTCTTGTGGAGGTCTACCAACAACTGTGAAAGCCCAAATGGCATTTTTGCGCGCATATACTTTATGCACTTTCATCACAGGAAAAGGATGCTGCAAACTATAATAGCCAAGATGATCCCCAAAAGGACCTTCTGGTTTATTTTCACCCGGAAATACTTCACCGGTGATTACAAAATCGGCATCTGTACTTATACAAAATCCATCAACATAAGTATATCCAAATCTTTTACCTGCCAATACACCTGCAAAATTCATTTCACTCATTCCTTCAGGAAGAGGCATCACCGCTGCAACTGAATGCGCTGGCGGACCACCCACAAAACAACTTACTTTTAAAGGCAACCCTTTTTTATTTGCTTTGGTTTGATGCACCCCAATACCACGATGTAATTGATAATGCAACCCAATTTCCTTATTTAAAATATAATCATTCCCATTTAATTGAATTCGGTACATGCCTAAATTCGAATGACCGATGCCTGGCTTATCCGCATCCTCTGTATACACTTGTGGCAGTGTGACAAATGCACCGCCATCCATTGGCCAATGATGTATCAATGGAAGATCGCTAATATTTATTTCCTCAAATAAAACCGGTTTTGAAATTGGATTTTTTTTGGGCAACGCATTCAAAGCCGCGGGCAAAGCCGCCAATGATTTTAATGGATTTTTAATCGCAGCAGTAGGATCAATCTTAATATCAATCAATTGCTTCACCTGTGGTAATGTATCCCTAAAAATAAATTGACTTCGCTCGAGCGTTCCAAAAATATTACTCGCAGCACGAAATTTGGATCCTTTTACAT
>JBEATG010000212.1:0-3686 GCA_041162035.1 Bacteroidota bacterium | reverse complement strand
CCAAACCTAATTCACGAACGCTTTCACCAATTTGTTTTTTTTGTAAAAACAAAATCATTTTTTTACCATAAACAGTTGCAATAAATAAGGATAATAAAATCGCCATTGCAATTCTGAAAGTTAAAAACTGGAATGCCCCTAATCCAGGTATATCGAATGTTTTGTCTAACCATGAAAATAATTGGTACAGCATAGTAGTTTTATTTGGCTAAATCGTTAAATAAATTTTGTAATACTTCTTTATCATCAAAATGTTGTTTCACGCCTTTTATATCTTGGTACTTCTCATGCCCTTTACCCGCAATTAAAATAATATCCCCAGGTTTTGAAAAACTTACCGCCGCCTTTATTGCTTCTTTACGATCTACGATATTGATATACTTTCTTTTTGCTGCACTACTCAAACCCTCCTCCATATCCTTAATAATTTCATTGGGATCCTCGGAACGTGGATTATCACTTGTGAAAAAAACTTTAGTACTTAAATCACACGCCACTTGCGCCATTATTGGACGCTTTGTTTTATCTCTATCCCCACCACATCCAATCACCGTAATCACATCCTCTCCACCTTTTCTTAATTTCGCTATTGTAGTCAATACATTTTCCAATGCATCTGGCGTATGCGCATAATCAACAATACCAATGCGCTGGTCAATCCCGATAATATAATCAAACCTACCTTCTGCCCCCGTTAATGCACTTAATATCGTTAATACTTGCTCCGACTTTTCGCCTAATTGAATAGCAGCACCATACACTGCTAAAAAGTTATAGGCATTAAAAATGCCAATCAACCTGCAATGCACTTCAATTTCATTCACCAACAACACTAAACCATGTAATTGATTTTCTAATATTTTTCCTTTATACGTCGCTGGTGCATGTAAGGCATAAGTCAACTTAGTCGCCTTGGTATCCGCTAACATTTGAACACCATTTTTATCATCCAAATTGGTGATGGCAAATGCGGTATTTGACAATTGATCAAAGAATGCTTTTTTTGCATCCAAATACGCTTCGAAAGTTTTATGATAATCTAAATGATCATGTGTAATATTTGTGAATACCCCGCCACTGAAGTTTAAACCTGTAACACGATGTTGATGAATAGCATGACTGCTCACTTCCATAAACACATGCGTACAACCCGCTTGCACCATTTTATCTAACAATGTATTTAATTGAATTGCGTCAGGTGTGGTATGTGTCGCTGGTACAATAGTATCCGCAATGTGATTTTCAACAGTACTTATTAAACCACAGGTATATCCCAAACCCTTAAATAATTTAAATAATAAAGTGGCTACGGTTGTTTTTCCATTGGTACCCGTAATACCCACTAATTTTATTTTATTAGATGGTTCGTTATAAAACTGATGTGCCATGATGGCAACTGCTACACTTGTATTTTCAACCATTAGGTAGGTAACCCCTGGAACTGTTACTCCTGGTAATTTTTCACAAACAATAACTGTAGCACCTTTTTCAATGGCTGTGTCAATAAAATGATGTCCGTCTACTTGCACACCGCTAATTGCAACAAATACAGATGAAGGCGTCGCCTTTCTTGAATCAATCTGTATATCATTCACAAGTTGCTTCGTTGATCCAACCACTTCACGAAGTGCTACTCCAAATAATATAGATTGTAATTCTTTCATTAATTTAATTCAATTTGAATTTGCTGTCCTTTTGAAATATAAGCGCCTTGTGCAATACTTTGTTTTACTACTTTACCTTCCCAATACAGCTTACTAATAAGCCTCTTTTCTCACATAACCATAATGCATCTTGTAATTTTAATCCACTGATATCCGGCATCGTGCTGTCTGAAATTATTTGTTGTCTACTAACTACATTTGCTCCGATACCATTTACATTAACCCAATCTGTAGAAGTATTCGTCGAATCTTTATAAGGAATCGCTAAAGTGGTCGCAATTTTTTGTAAGGACATTTTAGAAATTGAATAATTAAACAGCTGACTGTCTTTTACATTAAATGCAGGAAGTATGTTTAATTTATTTTGAATGTAGGTGGAATACAATCGATCTGAAATTTCTTTCCAAACTGGTCCTGCAACGGATGCCCCATAATAATTCGCAGCATGTGCCTTATTTTTTATAATCACTACAATGGTATATTGTGGATTATCAGCAGGAAAATACCCTGCAAAGGAAGATTGAAAAATACCTTCGCCATAGCCCTTATTGCCATTCGCTACTTTAGCCGTACCTGTTTTACCAGCCACTTTATATAAGCTATTCGCAAATAATTTTTTTCCAGTGCCATTAATACAAACTCCTTCTAAAGCGATACGTAAATCTCTAATGGTCGTTGGCTTGCACAATTGCGCATTATATACCTTGGGTGAAAATGATTTTAAAATGCGTCCTTCTTCTTTTATCGAATTCACCAAATAAGGCTTCATCATCACGCCATTATTTGCTATAGCATTATACAAATTCAAAGTTTGAATTGGCGCGATTTCAATATTATACCCAAATGCCATCCATGGCAAAGTGGTTGGACCCCAAATTTTATTACCTGGTTTTACAATTCTTGGTTGCTTCTCCCCCACTAAATCAATACCAGAAGTGGAATCCAAACGTAATTTTGTTAAATGCTTAAAATATACATCCACATTATTGTTATAATTAGCCATAGCAATTTTTGCCATACCTACATTTGAACTTTCTTCAAATGCTTCTAGTACTGAAGCATCAAATTTTCCATGCTTCTCAGAATCAGATACCGTTTGCCCTGCTACTTTCCAACTACCCCCTTCTAAATTAACACGTGAATTCAAGGTAACCTTACCATCCTCTAAAGCTGATAATAGGGTAACTAATTTAAAGGTAGATCCAGGTTCAGTAGGTGTCATAGCATAATTTAAATCCTCTCTATATACCCCCTCACTAATTTTTCCTAGGTTAGCAATGGCTTTAATTTTACCTGTTTTCACTTCCATCACCATCGCTATGCCTGATGTCGCTTCATTTTTGATCATCATCTTCATTAATGCATTCTCCGTCACTTCCTGGATAAACACATCAATAGTGCTTACAATATCTTTCCCTGTTTCTGGTTCAATTTCAAATTGACCTTCTTCCACTGGAACAGTAACGCCACCTGCAATTGCACGAACTAATTGACGACCATTGCGTCCATTTAATACAGTATCGTATGACTTTTCAAGTCCAACTTTATTTTCATCTCTCGCTAAACCAATGGTGCGATAACCAATATTTTCATAAGGGTTCAATCTAAAGTTTTTCTCCTGTGCTATCAATCCACTCTTATAGCGACCCAATCGGAACATCGGAAACTTAATCAATGTTAAGTATTCGCGATAGTCAATCTTTTTTCTTAATTCATAATTCCCTTCGCTTGCCTCAAATGCTTTTGTCAATTCATTTTTATACCCTTCCGCAGATTTATCCTTAAATAAACTTGCTAACGAAATAGACAAAGAGTCAATATTTTCTCTAAATATTTTTCCGCTCTTTTCGTGTAATGGCTGAACCCTAAAGTCAATGTAAATGTCAAACCTAGGCATATTGGTACTTAACATTTGTCCATCCTCACTGTAAATAGTTCCCCTAGCAGCTGGAATTTCCACAATGCGTTGATGTAAGCTGTCACTTAAGCTTCTCCAATACTTACCTTCCACTTGCTGAATAT
>JBEATG010000195.1:0-8729 GCA_041162035.1 Bacteroidota bacterium | reverse complement strand
GTCAATATCAGCCACTAGTCAAGTGGGCAAAGAGGATATACATCAAAAACTCATATCAATGGGTTTAGATTCTAGCAAGCTTAATAACGATCAATTTTCTAAACAATTAATCATTGCCTGGACAAAAGCTGATTATGAATCGAATAAATACAACCCATATATCATATTACCAATAAATATCTGGGAAGTTTTATTCGAAAATCAATATAATAAATCGAATGAAATCATACAAAAAGCGCAATTAGCTATTTCATATTCAACTATTTTAATCGATTTATCAAAATACGAAAAAGCAATACCGATATTAGAAAATGCTTATTTATCACGTAAAAAAATATCCAAAAGATACTATAATGTTTTACTAAGCAATTTAGAGAGCTGCTATAAATCAAAAAATGAACTATCTAGCGCTATCAGAATACGAGATGAACTAATTGAAAATAAATTAATTAATAACTATTGGAGGATATATAAAGCATGTGGATTAACGGAGGCAGCAATTGAAGATTTTAATTTGTTCGAAGAAAGGAATTATTTCGACGGCAATAAAAATATTATTCACCCAAGCTACAACAACAATTTGTGTAGATTATATTTTCAGAATAATAAAATTGATAGCGCAATCAAATACGCGGAAATTGGATTGTACTTTGTTGAAAAAGCAATTGAAGATAAATCAATACAATTTTTAAATAAAAAAGAGATTTTATTAAATTGGAAAGCATTATACATAGGCTTCTTAGGCAAATGCGATTTTAATAAAAAATATTATCAAAAGGCGATACCGAAATTACAATATGCAATAAATAATGGAGTAATAGACATCGAAAGCAATACGTTAAGTATGATATACCTGAGTCTTTGTTATTTAAATTTAGACAATATAAAAAGCTATAAAATATATAGCGATAGTGTAAGAAAAAGAATGAATATATTAGATGCTGAGGATGTGAAAAGGAGTTATTACTCAGCCTCGTATCAATATTTTACAAAAATAAACAAATCCGACTCTGCCTTACATTATTTACAGTTATATACAGAATTTAAAGACAAAGTAAGTAAAGGTGTGAAACAAAATCAATCGATTTTATTGCTAGGGCAACTCGAAATTCAGAAAAGAAGAACCGAACTAATTGCAAAAAATATAAACATAATTAAAATTGAAAAAGAAAATACAATTGCAAGAAATCAGATTTGGCTACTTGCAATTTTTATTGGTGTTATTGTATTAATACTTCTACTGCTATCTCATTTTTTACTGCAAAGTATAAAAATTAAAAAAATAATTGATCAGAAAAATGAGGAACTTAATCAAAATATCGTTATAACAAATGAAGAAATTAAAAAAAATGATTTTTTATTAAAAGAATTACATCATCGCGTAAAAAATAATCTTCAATTAATCTATAGCTTACTCAATCTACAAAAAAGACGACTCAATGACAATGAAACTAAAATAAATTTAACAGCAGTACAAAATAGAATTCACACCATGTCATTGGTACATGAATTTTTATACAATTCAGATAATTACGAATATATCAACGTGGCTGAATATATAAACACCCTTTCGACACATCTTAAAACAATCTACAAAAAGGAAGATAATGTTGAAATCAAATACGAAATTGAACAAGAAATTGAACTTGAAACAGAGAGAATGATTTTTTTAGGTTTAATCATTAATGAAATAATTTCAAACACATTTAAATTTGAAATTGGCAATGGAAATAAAATTATAATTGACATAAACATTCAGTCTATTAATGGCATCATTGAAATAAGAATTAAAGACAATGGTCCTGGATTTAATAAAAACCTGGTTCGTGAAGAAAGTTTAGGGCTAAAACTAATCGGAATCATGTGCGCTCAGTTAAATGCAACCCATGATATTACTGTAACTAATGGAGTAGAACATACTATTATATTTAATTTTGTAAAATCATAACAAAAATGAAGGAAAATAAAATTCTAATTCTCGAAGACGATATCATTGTTGGTATTGATTTACAGGAAGTATTAATCGCCAATGGCTATAATACTTTACTTGTACATAATTATGAAACGGCATTATCACAAGCAAAAATATTCAAACCAAACTTAGCAATCTGCGATATCAACCTTGGAAAAGGATTGACTGGAATAGATTTCGTGAAGGATGTTTATATTATTTTACCAAAACTTGAAATTATCTATGTAACCGCCTTTAGTAATAAGCAAATGATGGATGATGTAGCGACGACAAATTCATTGAACTATATTGTTAAACCATGGAATGAGGAGCAAATAAAAGTCAGCGTAAAAATGGCATTCAATTACATTGAAAAAAAATATGCTAAGGAGGGTTTACTCAAAGGATTAAGCCTAACGGAATATAAAATTATCGACCTAATATCAAAACAAAAAAAGAGTAAAGAGATTGGAGAAATTCTTTTTATATCCGACAAAACAGTGCGAAATCATCGGTATAATATCATCAAAAAGCTGGACATCCCAAATGACAACAATAGCTTGTTAAAATGGGCACTTACGCATTTGAATGATTCAAATTCTTGATAGCAATATCATTTTATAAAACCAATTATACTGACTTCCAAAAAATAGCCATTAAACTATAATTAGAATATAATTGATGTATTTATTTGAATAAATGAGGCATTGGCCCTATTTAATATAAGTTCAAAAAATGTCATATTTACATCAATACTAAATTCTAAATCAAAGATTTAATGCGAAGTACTTACAAGGTAATTTTAACTGTATTATTGGCATTCCAATGGCATCTAATATTTGCACAACAGCTAACCCAAAAACAACAGGATAAACTTTATCTTAGTCGACCTGGTTCGGAGCAGATCCAAAAGTTCAAAAAGAACTTCACTGCTTCCTGGAACAAAACCTTTGTCAACTTCACCGACAACAGTACTTATTTGTTGGCGGGGATGAACTTCTCTAATCAGGGGATTACTGCTGCCGGTTATAATTCAAGCTTTAATTATAATATTTCAGATAACACCGCGGGTGGTTATAAGCCAGGGTACTTTGCTGGCTTTAGGGTGGATGGTTTATATAAAGACAAACGTAACTACTCCTTTCAGGTAAGTTTAAATAAGATAGCTACTGCTAATAACTACAAGGATGCCAAAAGCTTGCCCCCATTTTTAGGAAGCTTTTCCAATTTTAAAGCAGATGATCAGTTTTTAAATCTGAGCATGGCAATACATTACAAAAAGTTATTAGCGATCAGCGATACGAGTAAATTCAAATTTTACTTTGTACTAGGTCCTAGTTTAGATACGCGTTTATCAAAACAAAGCGCGGATAACTTAGTCAACAATAACTACGCTCGCTTTTTACTAAGAGGTGATGTAGGATTTGAGTTTGAAAATAAAAACTTTTATACCCTGTTTTTGCATTACAAGCAAGGGCTAACCTCCTTTACCAAATCACCGATCAAAACCAACGTCAACAGCTTTGAATTGGGTATGATGATTAAGGCCAGTGATCTATTTTAAAAGTTAATACGATTATTAAAAAGAAATACAAAATGAGAAAATTTTTATTAAACTTATTGGTGGTGGCTTTCATCGGCACTAATATTACTTCCTGTTCTAAGGATACTGCTTTTGCCGAAACTAGCCTCGCACAAAAAATGATCGAGGATAAAGCTTGGTTTTTGGATTATAGCCAAACAGGCACCCTTACAAAAACTTATGTTGGTCAAGCTACCTACTATATTAACTTTTTAAAAAATGCTAGCACACAGGACTCTGATGGATTAAATGGCAGTTATAGTGTTGAAAAAGTTAATGGCCAATTACAAATTCATGTGCAAGCTACAACCAGTAATGGCAACCCTATTGAATACATCTATGATATTATATCCGTAGGCGCTGAAAATTTAATCTTATCCTACACCCTTAGTGGTAAAATAACCCAACTGTATTACACAAGTAAAAGATAATTCACTAAAATGTTGAAACACTTACTACAAAATATAGCTATTGCAAACTTGGTGATGCTTGGTATGATGCCCTCAAAGCTCCAAGCGCAATCATCTGCTAATTTTATGATGAGCAGCATGGGTAGTATCCTAGGCGCTTCCAATACAGGCATGGCTATACAATTTAATAGCATCGCTACTTGTTTAAATGTACAAAACGGCGTGGCTGTTTTAAATGGTCTAAGAGGCAATGGACAGTTTGCTATTAACTGCGAAGTCAGTTTAAAAATAAATAGCTTAGGTATTAAGCTTTACCCTAATCCGGTTAATACAACCACCAAAGTAAAGTTTGTCAATACACCACCTTTAACTGAAACCTTTAACTTATCCGTTTGGACAACTGAAGGCGCATTGCTATCCACAAGAAAAGAATCAGGCTATAATTTATTTCTGGGGATAAACTTGGATGTTAGTGCACTAGGATCAGGATCTTACGTATTAAAAATTGAATCCCAAAATTATGTAGATGCTTTAAAATTTATTAAAGCCAACTAAAAACATTATTATCCTTTTATTAAGTATCATGAGTCAAAAAGTAAAATTTACTTTTATATTAAGTATCCTTATTGTTTTATTCATTATCCTAAACAATAATGCTATTGCACAAGGATCAAATAATGGTATCTTTTTCCAAGCAGTAGCCAGAGATAATTTTTCCAACCCTGCAAAAGATCGTAAAATTTACATTGAGTCAAGCATCATTCAATATACTGCTACTGGAACAAAAGTATTAATCGAACAGCACGAGGCCAATACTGACGAAACTGGTGTATTTAATATCAGCCTTGGTAATGGAAAAAGGACAGGAGGGTCAGCGACCAATCTAACAAATATTGATTGGGCAATGGGTCCTTATTTTTTAAGTTTGAAAATTGCAATAACACCAAGAGCCCCCATTCCAAACTGGGATTATACGAAAGAATGGATTGATCTAGGGGCTACCCCTTTTGGAACAGTGCCTTATGCGTTATATGCAGGAAGTGCAGCAGGATTAAATGATAAATTAAGTATTTCTGATACATCAAGTATGTTGGCAATTTACGCAAAAGTGCAAGCGATTAAATCACTGGAAACAAACGTAAATACAAAAATAGCAAGTACAGATACCGCTGCAATGTTAGCACCTTATAAAAAAATGGTCAATGAACTTATTGCATCAAATATAACATCACTTACTGCTGACATGATCAATAATGCACTAGATAGTAAAGTAAACCTAATCGATAGTATTAATCTTTATGTAACACCATCTCAATTAGCAGCTAAAAATTTCGATATCAGTCCAATTAATAAGAGTATTGCAACAAAACTAAGTTTAGCTGATAGTATAAATAGGTACATTACCCCTACTCAATTAGCTGCAAGCATATTTGATCCTACTGAAATTATCAATTATATCGCTACAAAAGCTGACAGTTCGAAAATGACAGTGCTATTAAATCAAAAAGCTAATGCATCTGATATTAGTAATAGCTTATCAAATAAAGTAAACTTGGCCGATAGTAATAGTAAATATGTCACTCCTTCGCAATTAGCCGCTAAAACTTTCGATATTAGTCCAATAAATATAAGTATTGCAAATAAACTTAACCTTGCGGATAGCAATAGCAAATATGTCACCCCTTCGCAATTAGCCGCTAAAACTTTCGATATTAGTCCAATCAATATAAGTATTGCAAATAAACTCAACCTTGCGGATAGTAATAGTAAATATGTCACTCCTACGCAATTAGCTGGAAATATATTTGACCCAACTGGAATTGTCAATAATCTGATATCCAAAGTCGACAAAATACCCGGCAAAGGCTTGTCAAGCAATGACTACACGAATGCTGAAAAAGCAAAATTAGCAACAACTTCAGGAACCAATACAGGGGATCAAGATTTAACAAGCCTGGCAACTTTCTCTAGCTTGAATCTAAAACTGAATAGTTCAGACACCGCAGCGATGCTAAGTGACCGATTCAAGAGGGATACCATAGCACTAAGTAATCGAATTAATTTAAAAGCAAACAGCATTGAAGTAGTTAATAATTTGGCGCTAAAAGCGAATAGTTTAGATGTCACGAACTCCTTGACGTTAAAAGCCAATAGTACTGATGTGGCAAATGAGTTGGCGTTAAAAGCAAATGCAACGGATATAACTAATGGCTTGAATCTAAAACTGAATAGTTCAGACACCTCCGCTATGCTAAGTGACCGATTCAAGCGAGATACCACCGCACTTAGTAATCGAATTAATTTAAAAGCAAACAGTATTGATGTAGTTAATAATTTAGCGTTAAAAGCAAATAGTACTGATGTCACAAACTCCTTAGCGTTAAAAGCAAATGCAACGGATGTAACTAATGGCTTGAATCTAAAACTGAATAGTTCAGACACCTCCGCTATGCTAAGCGACCGTTTCAAGCGAGATACCACCGCACTTAGTAATCGAATTAATTTAAAAGCAAACAGCATTGATGTAGTTAATAATTTGGCGCTAAAAGCAAATAGTACTGATGTCACAAACTCCTTGGCGCTAAAAGCAAATAGTTTAGATGTCACGAACTCTTTGGCGTTAAAAGCAAATAGTACTGATGTGGCAAATGACTTGGCGTTAAAAGCAAATGCAACGGATGTAACTAATGGCTTGAATCTAAAACTGAATAGTTCAGACACCTCCGCTATGCTAAGCGACCGTTTCAAGCGAGATACCATAGCACTTAGTAATCGAATTAATTTAAAAGCAAACAGTATTGATGTAGTTAATAATTTAGCGCTAAAAGCAAATAGTTTAGATGTCACGAACTCTTTGGCGCTAAAAGCGAATAGTTTAGATGTCTCGAACTCCTTGGCGCTAAAAGCAAATAGCACTGATGTTTCGAACGAATTAGCCCTAAAACAGGCTACCATTATAGCAGGTACCACATCACAATTTTATAGAGGTGATAAAACTTGGCAAACTATCTCCTATTCCACCATTGGTGCCGCACCCTCCGCTGGCGCTACTTCAATTACTACATTAGGCACCATCACAAGTGGCACTTGGAACGGTACGACTATCGCTGTAGCGAATGGAGGCACTGGTGCAACATCTTTGACTGCCAACGGTGTATTAATAGGGAATGCAACTAGTGCAGTTACTACTGTTGCACCAAGCAGTAATGGCAATGTACTAACATCAAATGGAACAAGCTGGATTTCAAGCACTCCATCGGTTTCATTAATAAGAGAAGTAGTAAATGAATTTACAGCTACTACAGCTCAAACAAGTTTCACTTTAACTCAAACACCTTCTGTGAATAGTAAGGTTAAAATGTATATTAATGGGGTAAGAATTAGCAATACTGCTTATAGTGTGAGCGGAGTCACACTTACATATAATGGCACCTATAATGGCGCATATTCATTAACTACTGGAGATAGAATACAATTTGATTATTACTATTAGTATGAAAAAGGCCCTACCTCTTTTAATAATTATTGGATTACAATTACTCTGTAATATTACCAATGCACAGAATAGTAATATCACCATTAGTACAAGTCCTAGTAGTGGAGGTAAGTGGCTGACTACTACAGTAGGATCAGACATAACTTATACATTTACGCCAAACACCAATAATGCTGTATTAAACAATGCCGACATTGTGAACAGACTATATGGAGCAACTGGATTCTCTATTGGTAATGTAACTATTAGTACAGCTAATCCATCAGGCACAGAAAGTGGGTCAATAACAATAGCTTCCGAAATTAGGACTATTAACAGGTCCACAACAAGGTATACTTTACAAATTATAGCCGCAGGTGATATGCTCATTAATGGAAGCTTTGAAATGTCTGCTTACAATTCGCCTTTGACTGCAAATTGTAACAATTTAATTTTAACCGCAGGAGGGAATATATCTCTAATTGGAAGAATTAATTTAATACCTGAAAGTGCTTATAGAGACAATATTACCCTTTATAGTTCTAGTGGAGACATAACAATTAATGCAACTGGATTTGTTAAGATTACTAATACCATTAAAGCAGATGGTAATTATAATTCAGCATACCAAGGCGCATATGAATATAGTAATGGCGGCAATATTAGCATTACAGGTTTAGGAGGGGTTAGCATTTCAAGCGATATTACTAGTTTCCCTTATGGCGGATCTTCTGGCACCATTACCATTAATTCAGGTAGTGCAACGCATACCACTAATGGCGTTAATAATGGTCAAACTACAGGAGTTTTTTATTGCAGTAATTTTTATAAAAAAGGAACAGGTGTATTTGCAATTAAATCGGCTAATACCATTTTATACGGCACCAATATCAATGAAGGGATTTTAAAAATAATTACGGTCAACACCATCCCAGTTACAAACGCTTTAACTATTGACGCGGATGGTACTTTAGACATGAATGGCAAGAATTTTACTATTGCTTCCCTTCAAGGTGCGGGCAATGTAGTGAGTAAGCTTGCAGGAACATTAACTTTTACAGCAGGATCTGCGAATGCAAATACAATATTTTCCGGCTCATTTAATGAAACAGCAGCTGTTTTAAATATTGTAAAAGTAGGTTCTGGGAAACAAATTCTATCAGGCA
The DNA here is from genome assembly GCA_041162035.1 of Bacteroidota bacterium. GTDB lineage: Bacteria > Bacteroidota > Bacteroidia > Chitinophagales > Chitinophagaceae > Sediminibacterium. The sequence continues at coordinate 145 of JBEATG010000195.1, read as the reverse complement.
ATAGTAATTACACAGGCACCACTTTGATTAATGCAGGCACTTTAAATATTCAAAATGATGGTGCCCTAGGAACAAGTAGTATGGTAACTTTAAACGCAGTAAATACGCAATTAGAATTAGAATCTACTACCTCTCCCATCAATAT
>JBEATG010000192.1:0-2942 GCA_041162035.1 Bacteroidota bacterium | reverse complement strand
ATTAATGACCGATTGGGGCGTACATTTAATTGATATTGTGCTTTGGGGAATGAATGTAACAGAGCCCAAATCAGTTTCCGCTGTAGGTGGTAAAAGAATTTTAGTTAATGATGTTAGAGAAACCCCCGATTATATCAATGTAACTTATGATTTTGGACATTTTTCCAACACATGGGAGCATTATATGGGTACTGGTAGTGGAGAATATGGACGTGGCCATGGTATTGCATTTATTGGCGAAAATGGAACCTTAGTGGTCAACAGAGGTGGATGGGAAGTGATTCCTGATAAAACAAAAATTGAAGCAGTCCCTTTAATTAAAAAATCAAATATTGGATTGGATTATCATGCGCAAAATTTTATTGACGTAATAAAATCTGGCAAGTTAGAGCAACTTGCTTGTCCTATTGAAGTGGGTTCCAATGTAGCATTAAGTGCCCATATGGGTAATTTATCCTTGAGAGTGGGTGATCGTATTCATTGGGATGCAATCAATTCTAAGTTTGATAATTCAATGGCAAATAAATTAATTAAACCTAATTATCATAACGGGTATAAATTTCCAAAATTCTAATTGCTTTTAAACCAAACAACCGATTTTATGCTTTCAAAATCTATACTTATTGGTCTTAGAAAGTCAAGACAAATTTTTTCTTTGCTGCTCGTTAGCTTTTTTTTTACATTAGGTGGGTACGCGCAAACTATTCCACTACCAGAACATCCTAGGCCCGATTTTGAACGTGCCAATTGGATAAATTTAAATGGTCAATGGGATTTTGAATTTGATAGTTTAAATAAAGGAGTTGCGAATCAATGGCATAAAGGAGCTACGAAATTTTCAAAAAAAATACAAGTGCCATTCCCGTGGGGATCACCTTTGTCTGGGGTAAAAAATGAAGCAGATTTTGCATGGTATAAAAAAACAATCACCGTTCCAGCGAGTTGGGGTAAGCAAAGAGTATTTGTTACCATTGGCGCATCTGATTTTGAAACCACTGTTTGGTTGAATGGCGTGATGGTGGGTAAACACGAAGGCGGGTATACGCCATTTTCTTTTGAATTAACAGATCAGGTTAAATTTAACACACCACAGCAATTGGTGATTAAGGTAGATGATAAGCGCAGGGATTATGCTTTATATGGCAAACAAGGTTACGGGGATGCAAGAGGAATTTGGCAAACTGTATATTTAGAAGGCAGGGAACAAAACTTTATTGAGTCGGTACATTTTACCCCTAATATTGATGATAAAACAGTTAGCGTAGCATATATATTATCTGATGAGGCTGCTAATGATGGCGAGTTGGTATTGAATATTAAGAGTCCTGAATCAGTGATAGTTGCAAAAAATAAAATTGCAAAAAATACAAAGTCAGGTTCTTTTTTAGTGAATATCCCAAATCCAAGGTTATGGAATTTGCAGGATCCTTTTTTATATGAAACAAGTGTTCATTTAAATCAGGACATCGTAAATACCTATTTCGGGATGCGTAAAATTTCGGTGGTGAATTTACCTAATACCGACATTCCATATATCGCATTGAACAATGAACCTATTTATTTACAATTAACATTAGACCAATCCTATCATCCAGAAGGATTTTATACCTTTCCTACGGATGCATTCATGAAAAATGAAATTCAACTATGTAAGGATCTTGGATTAAATGGTATACGTACACATATTAAAGTGGATGTACCACGTAAATTATATTGGGCGGATAAATTAGGTTTATTAGTGATGTCGGATTTGCCTAATGCTTGGGGAGAACCAAATGCAGAAGCGCAAGCGGCATCTGAATATACTTTAAGGGAAATGATTAAAAGAGATTACAATCATCCTGCCATATTTTCCTGGATAACATTTAACGAAACCTGGGGTTTAAAAACCAAACAAGTAGAAACAAACAAAAATGGGAAAGCCGTTACTAAATATTTACCCAGCACGCAAAATTGGGTGGCCTCCATGTTTTATTTGACAAAATCATTAGACCCAACAAGATTGGTCGAGGATAATTCCATTTGTTGCGGCGCTGGACATACGGAAACTGATATTAATTCATGGCATGAGTATTTACCAGGCTATGAGTGGGATAAGCATATAAGCACGATTGTTAAAAATACATTCGAGGGAAGTACCTACCATTTTGAGGATGGATTTAAGCAAGGCCGACAACCCAATATAAATTCAGAATGTGGCAATGTATGGGGTTACGATGGAAGTACAGGTGATGTGGATTGGAGCTGGGATTATCATAGAATGATTAATACTTTCCGTAAATATCCCAAAGTAGCAGGATGGTTATATACCGAACATCATGATGTAATTAATGAGTGGAATGGCTATTGGCGCTTTGATCGTACTATGAAATACACAGGTTTGTCTGAAATTGCAAAAGGGATGACGGACAAGGATTTTCACTCAGATTTTTATATTTCAACAGGGAATGAAATATGTAAAACTTTAAACGGCAATGAAATTTTAAATATGCCATTGTATTTATCAGTCATGTCTGGTAAAAAAATTGAAGGTGGACAGTTATTTGTTGAATTTGATGTTGAATTTATTGATAAGACTGGCGCTAAAACGCCCTATACTATTAATACCATGAAGCTGGATTATCAGCCATGGATGCAAAAGCAATTACCTTCCTTTGAATTTAAAGTACCTGCATTTGCTGGCTTGGGTATGATTAAATTTAAATTAAAAGATGCTTTAGGAAATGTGTTGCATACTAATTTTATGCATTTTGTGGTTAAGAGTGATGTGAATAAGGATAAGACAACTATTATGGAAGTGGCTCCTTCAAAGTTTACAAAAGCAACCTGGTCGCAAAAACAATGGAATATATTGGATGGACTGAAAGTAAATGGTGCCGGTAAAGGTTTTTTTGAATATACCATTCCATTTTCAAATGACATTTCATTAGGGAATGTACTAG
>JBEATG010000299.1:0-3082 GCA_041162035.1 Bacteroidota bacterium | reverse complement strand
ATAAAATACGCCATGACCTGTTCCTGTATTACCACCGCCAACAACACCTGATTTTGTAATAAACATTAAATCGCCACTTCGTTGTGGATTAAATCCATTCACAATTCGCTCTCTAATACTTTGCGGTATTGGAGCAATCGCAGCCTTGCGCAATTCAACCACTTGTAAAATATTGCTTTTTTGTTCAAGGTAATTTGTAATTAGGGAGCTTAACTTATCTTGACTTACTTGTAAGCTGTCCATTATATGATGGTTGAAATGAATATTGTATTCAGTAATCGCTGAAATTAATTTTGAACTCAAACCTTTGGCCGTTAACATCTTTCCAAGTTCATTTTTAATGCCATCATCTGTAATCGTTCCATTGGGTATTTTATTTCTTTGGGCATATCCTGGAATAGGCGCAACTGCATGGTCTGCGGTTAAAAATACAGTGTAGTTGTCTTTACCTACTTGCTGATCGAGTTTAGTAAAAAACTGAGCCAATAGTTCATCTAATTTAATATAGCCATCCAATGTTTCCCATGAATTAGGTCCAAAGGCATGTCCAATATAATCCGGAGAGGAAAAGCTTAATGCCAATAAATCAGTGATGTCATCTAAGCCCATTTTTTCGTTGATTAAGGTTTGGGTAGCAACATCAAGTACTAAATTATTGCCGTAAGGCGTAGAGGATACTTTGCCATAATCTTTTCCTATGTATTGGGTTAAGCCATATGGAAAGCCTTTTGCATCTTTACCAAAAGGAGTTGATTCATATTCATTTTGATCTTTATCGCAATTTGCTTCATAAATTGACGCGGGTAAGCTTAAACTCCAACCCAATTTGTAAAAGCTATCTACCTTTTTTGCATTGTTATAATTCGTTAACCAAGTTGGGAGTGATTTGCCATAGTAAGTGGAACTAATAAAATTACCCGATTTGCTATCATACCAAAAAGCGCCATCTGCCGAATGACCAGCAGGAATGATAGCGCCTCTATCTTTTAAGGAAACGCCAAACACTTTGCTTTTAAAATTAGTGGCTAATTTTAATTCATCGCCAATGGTCGTAGTCCATACATTTAAGGGACTCATTTTTCCTGCACTGCTATTTTCCACACCCACTGCTTGTACCGAATTATCTTCAACACAATACACCATTTTTTGCTGGACATTATCATACCAGCTATTACCCGTGATGCCATGGATGGCAGGGGTACTGCCAGTGTACACTGCCGCATGTCCGCAAGCGGTCACAGTAGGTAAATAGGAGATAAGGTTATTATTACAACTAGCACCTTGATTCATAAATCTTAAAAAGCCATTTTGTGTTTTAAAAAATGGTTTAAATAAATTGACATAGTCCCAACGCATTTGGTCAACTACGATACCTACCACTAACCTTGGTTTGGTATCAGTTGCTTTAACTGTGTTTGGTTTTTGAGCAAAAGATTGGGTTGCTACTAAACCTACTATTAACAAAAGGGTAAATCGCATAAATTCTTGTTTAAATGATGCTGCAAATTACAGCAATTTATTAGTGTTTTAAACCTAAAACTTTATTAAATTTGCGTAACTTAATCACACTTATTATGGCAGATATATTTGAAAGACTCATTAAAAACTACGGCCCAATTGGCCAGCATCGCGAAAGAGCGCATGGTTACTTTGCTTTCCCTAAGTTAGAAGGAGAAATTGGATCTAAAATGAAGTTTAGAGGACAAGAAATGATTGTTTGGAGTTTGAATAATTATTTGGGCTTAGCCAATCATCCGGAAGTACGAAAAGCGGATGCGGATGCGAGTGCTAAATATGGTTTGGCATTGCCAATGGGTGCTAGAATGATGAGTGGAAATAGTGATTTACATGAACAACTTGAAGCTGAGTTAGCAAGTTTTGAAAATAAGGAAGATGCTATTTTAATGAATTATGGTTATCAAGGTATCATGAGTGCGATTGATGCAATTTGTGGTCGTCATGATGTGGTTGTTTATGATGCAGAGTGTCATGCTTGTATTATTGATGGACTAAGAATGTTACCAGGCCACCGTTTTGTATTTAAGCACAATGATGTGGAAGATTGCGAAAAGCAATTACACCGTGCACAAGCTTTAATTGAAAAACAACAATCTGGTGGAATTTTAGTGATCACTGAAGGGGTATTTGGAATGGCCGGTGATCAAGGAAAGCTGAAGGAAATTGTAGATTTAAAATCAAAAGTACCTTTTAGAATGCTCGTAGATGATGCACATGGATTTGGTACATTAGGTAAAACAGGCGCTGGCGCTGGAGAGGAACAAGGATGTCAGGATGGAATTGATTTGTACTTTTCTACTTTTGCAAAAAGTATGGCTTCCATTGGTGCGTTTATGGCAGGCCCTAAAACAATTATTGATTATATCCGTTACAATATTCGTTCTCAAATATTTGCAAAAAGTTTACCAATGCCCTATGTCGTTGGAAATTTAAAGCGTTTAGAATTATTAAAAACACAGCCCCACTTAAAGGAAAATTTGTGGAAGAATGCTCTTGCCTTACAAAAAGGTTTAAAGGAAAGAGGCTTTGATATTGGCAAAACGGATTCAGTAGTAACACCGGTTTATATGAAAGGGGGTGTGGAAGAAGCTACGCTTATGGTCATGGACTTAAGAGAGAACTATAAAATATTTTGTTCTATAGTAGTTTATCCGGTGATACCTAAAGGACATATTATTTACAGGTTGATTCCGACTGCTGAGCATACGCAGGAGGAGATTGATTTAACCTTAAAAGCATTTAGCGAAACAAAGGCCAAATTAGATGCTGGAGATTATAAATCAGAAGTGATTCCAGATATGGCGAATAAGTAGCATTTTCTATAACTGCTGAAAATAAATTTAAAAGAGTAAGATTGATTAGAGCAAGTCTAATTGGTTTTGCTCTTTTTTTAGTACTTCAATACTAACATTCAATTCAAATCCAATAAGTAGAATGAGTGCATTTAAGTACACCAACGTCATGACCACTAATACGGTTCCAATAGAGCCATAAATTTTACTATAACTGCTAAAATTATTTACCCAATAGGAGAATCCAAGGGTCGTAGCCAACATCAAAAAGG
>JBEATG010000007.1:0-8740 GCA_041162035.1 Bacteroidota bacterium | reverse complement strand
ATTAAGGGGTGCAAATTCCATGGGCTTTGAACAAAATGATGTTAAGAAGAAAAATTGGAACCAACTTATTGATGATATTTTATTAGCGAAGTTGGCGAATATGAATTTTTTAAGATTCACCCAACGGCCAGTACAATCGGAAGTGTATGACTATTGTGATAAATTAGGAATGCTGAACCAAACTGATTTGCCATTATTTGGCGGACTAAGGGTGAATCAGTTTACAGAAGCAGTGAAACAAGCTGAGGAAATGGAAAGATTAGTTCGATCACACCCTTCAACAGTAGTGGTTACTTATATGAATGAACGATTCCCAAATGCAGAAGGTAGCCCGCAACGAAGTTTTGATAATTCGGAGGCCATTTATAAAGTTTTTGCTGCGATGGATCAAGCAGTTTTATTATCTAATCCAGATAGGGTCATAAAAGCAGGAGATGGTGATTACGATCCACCTAGTCCCGGACTTCCTGATGCACATTGTTATAACACCTGGTACAATGGGCATGCTTTAGATTTAGGTAAATTTTACAAAGGCTACTGGCAATTGATTAAACCCAATTGGTTGTATGGCTGTGGTGAATTTGGTGCCGAAGGCTTGGATCCAATCAGTACCATGTTAAAATATTATCCTAAAACTTGGCTTCCGCAAAATGACACTGAAAATAAGAGTTGGACAGCGAATAAAATTTCAAAATCACAAACCAATACATTTCATTACATGTGGTATCCAACCCAAGTAGGCATTGAAAATTGGATTAATGAAAGTCAAAATTTTCAGGCTTGGGCAATGAAATTGGTAGCTGAGTCATTCAGAAGAGATAATCGGAATGTTTCTGCTGCAGTACATTTATTTATAGATGCTTGGCCTGCAGGTTGGATGAAAGCAATTATGGATGTGAATAGACAACCTAAAAAAGCCTTCTTTAGTTATCGTAATGCATTAGCCCCTTTATTACCATCCATTAGGAGTGACCGAAATTCATTCACCGCTGGAGATACTGCAAAACTAGAAGCTTGGATTTCAAATGATCAAAATACATTGCCTTTAAACTATACCATAAAGTATGAAGTAATGGTTAATGGTAAAGCAGTTGTACGTCAAACTGAAAATGCAGAAATATTATCAAATAGTGCGCAATTTCAAGGGTTTATTAAGTTTGTTGTTCCTGAAGTAATCAACAGAACTGTTGCCCATATTAAGTTAGGGGTATTTAATGATAAGGGAATATGTGTTGAACACAATACAATGGACTTGGAACTATTTCCAAGTGCAAAAAAGTATAATAACCAACTATTCGTTTTGGGTGGCACATCAAGTAAATCAAGACAAATGGCAGTTGATTTAAATGCGGTTATTGTTGCATCCATGAATAAAGCAAAAGTTGTAATCATTGATGGCCCTGTGGAATATGAAAAAAATAAAACTGAAATTAATGCGTTTGTTAAAAATGGCGGTAAGGCGATATTAAATGAATGGCCTAATGGCGATTATGAAATCGAAAGCAATAAATTTAATATTCAATCCACTATTATGGGTAATTATTATTTTGCAAATATTAGTAATGAAGTTTTAGCCTCGTCCACATTAAAGCCAAAAGATTTTTTTATGTGGTATGATAAATCCAAGGATTATATACAACCTATTTTATATTCAGTAATTAAAGCACCTAAATTTAAACCATTGGCAACTTCAGGCTTATGTAATTTTGGAGGGGAGGATCCTGCTGGTTATTTAGCCACAGGGTCATTTAATTATGGCAAAGGGCAATTTATTGTTAATACCATTAATCTTGCTGGCAGAATCAAGGAGAATCCAGCCGGCATAGAGTTCTTAAAAACAATCTTGAAAAATTAAAATATTCTTATGCGTAATAATATTTCATATTACTGCCCACACTGGGGCAATCAAAAATCATTTGATACTTTTTGTAAGAATGTTAAAAATGCAGGATATGATGGTGTTGAAATCGATATTCCATTTGACGAAGATGAACGCGACCATATTTTTGTCAAATTAAAAAAGTATGATCTTAAGTTAATTGGACAATATTGGCAATCGCTGGAAAAGGATTTTAAAACACATAAGGCTAATTTTACAAAACACTTGTATCATTTAGCCTCCTTTGAACCTGTATTAATTAATACACAAACAGGAAAGGATTACTTCAGTTTTGAAAAAAATATGGAATTGATTCAGCTTGCTGAAAATATTAGCAAGCAAACTGGTGTAATGATTGTACATGAAACCCATCGTGGTAAGTTTTTATATAATTTGCCCGTTGTACAAGCTTGTATTAAAGCGAATAAAAATGTAAAACTTACTTTGGATGCCTCACATTTTTGTAATGTTCATGAATCTTATTTGGAGGATCAGGAGGAAGCATTACAGGCAGCCATTAACCATACCCAACATTTACATGCCAGGGTAGGGCATCCCGAAGGGCCACAAGTGAATGATCCTAGGGCACCTGAATGGGCAGAAGCGTTAAATAAACATTTTTCATGGTGGGATCAGGTAGTGGCATTGCATAAGAAAAATAAGACACCATTAACGATTACCACCGAATTTGGCCCAGCGCCCTACATGCCAAGTTATCCTTATTCAAACAAACCTGTTGCAAAACAATGGGATATTAATATATTTATGTTGAACCAATTACAAAATCGTTATAAATAATTTATGAAAAAAAAGTCACTCCTATTTTGTTTAGCAATACTTATAAATGGTCTCGTATTAAATGCGCAAGTTTTTAATATTTTACCTTACCCGAATAAACTTGAAATAGGCAAAGGCTATTTTGATTTAAATACAACTATTCAAATAGTTAATACTATTAAGGATCCAATGGTTACACCAACGATTGGTATCTTAAAAGAACATCTAAAAAGCTTTACGCAATTGAATGCTAAGAAGGTAAATGCTAGCTTCGAAATTTCCATTGACCCAGCGATCACCAATAATGAAGGATATACCCTTCAGGTTGCACCAAATAAAATAGTTTTAAAAGGGAATAGCCCAATAGGCATTTTTTATGGTGTTCAAACATTTTTACAATTAACGGAACAATTTAAAAAGTCAAAAAATATTCCTGCAGTTTATATTCAAGACGCACCTGCTTTGTCTTATAGAGGTTTGATGCTGGATGTATCAAGACATTTTTTTCCAATCGACTTTGTTAAAAAACTTGTTGATATCATGGCAATGCAAAAGATGAATAATTTGCATATGCATTTAACCGATGATCAAGGTTGGAGGATTGAAATTAAAAAGTATCCAAAGTTGACAGAAGTAGGGGGCTACCGGAATGGAACCATTATTGGTAAGTTTCCTGGAGAAGGCAACACCAATCAACGTTATGGTGGGTTTTATACACAAGCAGAATTAAAGGACTTAGTTAGTTATGCCGCCACTAAGTTTATCAATATTGTCCCTGAAATTGAAATGCCAGGCCATGCGAGTGCAGCTATTGCAGCATATCCTGCTTTAAGCACCTTTGAAAGTGAAAAAAAGGTACAGGAAACCTGGGGTGTTTTTGAGGATGTATTTTCGCCAACGGAATATACTTTTAATTTTTTACAGGATGTTTTAGATGAAGTATTGGCCATCTTTCCTTCACCTGTCATACATATTGGTGGTGATGAATGTCCAAAAGAAGCCTGGAAGCGTTCGGCTTTTTGTCAGGACTTAATGAAACAAAAGGGCATCAAGGACGAACATGCTTTACAGAGTTATTTTATTCAACGAATTGAAAAGTATATAAATTCAAAAGGAAGACAAATTATTGGCTGGGATGAAATTTTAGAAGGAGGCTTAGCACCCAATGCAAAAGTAATGAGTTGGAGAGGAGAGGCAGGAGGGATAGAAGCTGCGAAGCAACATCATGATGTAATTATGACACCGATTGATTATTGTTATTTTAATTTCTATCAATCTACTAATCCAAAAGACTCCATTGCTTGGGGAGGTTTTTTACCACTTTCAAAAGTGTATAATTATAATCCAATGCCTAAGGGTTTAAATGAATTAGATGCAACTTATATTAAAGGTATTCAAGCTAACTTATGGACCGAATATGTTACTAATGTTAAATTAGCGGAGTATATGTTATTTCCTCGCTCTATTGCATTTGCTGAAGTTGCTTGGACAAAACAAAAACCAGGGTTTGATCATTTTGTAAAAAGGTTAGTTCCTTATTTAAGTCAATTAAAAGCAAATAATATTCATTATTCCACACAATTATTTGATATCAAAATTAAGAGTAAATTAAATGAGCAAAAAACTGGCTTTACATTGCAAGCAACTGGTGTAGCTAGTCCTGCTGAACTTATTTATGAAATGTCGGGGAAGCCTTTGACAATCCAAAGTCCTAAATTAGTAGCTCCATTAACCGTGTCAACTTCCGCTAATATTTCAATAGGAGCATTGTTTGAAAATACGGTTGTGAACGAAGTGCATGCCGAGTTCACTATGAATAAAGCAACAACTGCAACTGTCATAAATACAACTACTCCTGATCCTGCGTATAATCAATCCGGTGCTCAAGGTTGGTGCAATGGTATTATTGGCAGCACCAATCGTTTTAATGATGGCGAATGGTTGGGCTTTAATGGTAAACCTTTTGAAACAATCATGCAGTTTAATAAAACCGAAGCACTACAAAATGTTCAATTACATTTTTTTCAATCAAAAGGAAGTTGGGTGTATTTACCAAAAACTGTTGAAATATTAAGCTCTATGGATGGCGTTAATTTTACATTAGTTGCTAAACAAGCTAATTTTGAAAAAGCCAAAGACGGCAAGTTTACATTGAATATTGCAACACCAGTAGCACAGGCCAAATATTTAAAAATTATTGCACAATGCTTGGATAAAATTCCTGCAGGAAATGCAGGTGCTGGATCACCTGCTTGGTTGTTTATTGACGAAGTGATGGTGAACTAGAATTACCATTTATATATTGAACTTTTTTCGCACAGCACTAATTAAATAAAAAAGCCGTTCCGAGTAAATCAGGACGGCTTTTAAGTTGCTGTAGGGGGAGGGATCGAACCTCCATGAGGCAGTTAGCTAAAACACAAAGTTGAGTGGTCCACCCTGGTCGCCTATTGCTAGACGGCTCTATGTTTCGTTTATCCCGTTATCCCCACCTCCGAGACGAGGAGGCATGTTTGCCAAGATTTCATCACCCCACAGTATTAAGAACTATTCATTTGAGTTTTTCTACTTATTTCCCTCATTTGATAAATCAAAACTAAAGTATTGGCCTATATGTTGCAAATATTTTAATCATTTATTTTAAAATATAGATAATCTTTAATAAATTGCCAATATATTTAAAAATAGTTAAAAATGGAGGCAAAAAATACCCCAAAATTGAACATTGACAAAAGCTTAGATAAGCTGGATTTGCAAATAATTCAAGCAATGATGGAGGATGCCGAAGTTTCCTATGCGGATTTAGGCAAACAATTTTTTGTATCAGGGGGTACCATCCATGTGCGTATCAAAAAGTTAGAGGAGTTGGGCATTGTAAAGGGTAAGCGCCTAGCCGTGGATTTAAAAGTGCTGGGTTACGACATTATCGCGTTTATAGGTATTTACCTTGAAAAAAGTTCCATGTATGATAATGTCGCACAAGCTTTAAAAAATATTCCACAGGTAGTTCGCGTAAATTATACCACTGGTAACTATAGTATGTTTGTTGAAATTGTGTGCAAGGATATGCAGCAACTTCGTTTTGTGCTTCACGATGAACTTCAAAATATTAAAGGTATTGAGCGTACGGAAACTTTGATCTCCTTAGAGGAAAGTTTTTCACGTAATGTGAAGATTGTTTAGTTTTCAATTGTAAATTACATTAAATCTTTTTTTATGAAACCTTGTTTTCAACAGGATGGCCGTCGTAGTTTTTTTAAAAAATCGACCTCCTTAGTCGCATTGTATTTAACTCCAAGTATTTTTGTAAAGGCATTTGCTGTGGATACGATTGTTCCAATGCCGATAGCCAAGGAAAAATTAACGATTACTATTAATGGTAAATTATTAAAACTTGAAATTGATGCAAGAACAACTTTGCTTAATTTATTAAGAGAGGATTTGGCTTTTACGGGTACTAAAAAAGGTTGTGAGATGGGGCAGTGTGGCGCATGTACTGTTCATATTAATGGTAAGCGTGCAAAATCATGTATGCAATTAGCATTAACTCATCAAAATAATAAAATAACGACCATCGAAGGATTGGGCGATGGTGAAAAGTTACATCCAATGCAAGTGGCGTTTATAAAACATGACGCTTTTCAATGTGGCTATTGCACTTCAGGTCAAATAATGTCGGCTGTAACTTGTGTAAGAGAAGGCAATGCTAAATCAAGAGCAAGTATTCAAGCTTATATGGATACCAATATTTGCAGATGCGGTGCTTATCAAAATATTGTGGATGCTATTGCTGAAGTAGCTAAAACCGGTGCTAAAATTTAATCCATTTAACCTTATCAATTCAAGAAAATGAAATCAAATAATAATACAATATTTTGGGAAGATGAGCGCGTAGATGGTGCTGATAAAGTAAATGGTAAAGCAAAATATGCAGCAGAACATAGCTTACCTAATATGGCATATGCTGTTTTTGTTACAAGTACCATTACAAAGGGAAGTATAAAAAATTTAGATACCTCCAAAGCATTAGCGATGCCTGGTGTTTTAGATGTGATTTATTATGCCAATTGTCCGAGCGTACCTGGTTATATTTCCAATGCAGCGGAACGACCTAAAACTGCAATTGAGTGGCGCGGTCACAAGGTATTACATGATAATAAAGTGCGTTTTTTTGGACAACCTATTGCGCTTATTGTTGCGGATAGTTTTGAAAATGCAAATGCAGCGATACGTTTTGTAAAAGCGGAGTATGAAATTGAAAGCTTTGAAACCAATTTTGACAAAGCAAGATTAGATGCTAAAAATTTAAAAACAAACAGTAATTATAAACGCGGAACAGAAAAAAAGTTTAAGGAAGCATTTGCTTCAGTTGAATCTGAATTTAATATCCCTATTGAGGTTCACAATGCAATGGAATTGTTTGCTACTATTGCGCATTGGGAAGGAGAGGATAAAGTTACTTTGTATGATAAAACACAGGGTCCCAAGAGTACCCAATTTACCGTGTCTCGTACATTTGGCATCCCAGATAAAAATGTAAGAGTCATTGCTGAAAATGTGGGTGGCGCTTTTGGAAGTGGTTTAAGAAGTTGGGCGAATGTGCCTGCTGCTTGTATCGCTGCAAAAAAATTAAATCGCCCTGTGAAGTTAGTACTTACCCGTCCTCAAATGTTTTCATTGGTAGGGTACCGTCCACAATCCTGGCAGAAGGTGGGTATTGGCGCTGACGCTGCCGGTAATTTTATCGGGATTAGTCATGAAGCCATTACGAATACTTCTAGGTATGAGGACTTCAGAGAAGGGATTGTGGATGCTTCAAAATTTTTATATGCTTGTGAAAATGTGGATACTAAATATAATCTACTGCCACTTGATTTGAGTACGCCTGTATGGATGCGTGGTCCTGGGGAAGCCAGCGGTTGTTTTGCATTAGAAAGTGCGATTGACGAGTTGTCCTATAAATTAAAAATGGACCCCATAGAATTGAGATTAAAAAATTACACGACTATTAATCCAGAAAATAAAATGCCATTTTCTGATATTAATTTAAAAGATTGTTACGCCTACGGAATAAATAAAATAGGTTGGAAAAATCGTCCCACTGTTCCTGGTGCATTAAAGGAAAATGGATGGTTGATTGGTTATGGTATGGCCGTAGGTGTTTTTGGTGCAGGTAAAGGATCTGCTTCGGTAAGAATTGTATTAAGTAATGATGGTAAATTATTATTAGAATGTGGGGTAAGTGATATGGGCCCAGGGACTACCACTGCTATGACAATACTTGCTGCAGAGGCTATGCATATGCCCATTCAAAAAATTAAATTTAAACTAGGTGATTCTGATTTACCGCCAGGTCCTTCACAAGGAGGCTCAGGTACTACTTCAACTGTGGGATCGGCTGTTGATTTGGCTTGTAAAACCTTACAACAAAAATTAAAGGAGATCGCCATTAAATCAGCGCCAGTATTTTTAGGTATGAATGCCGAAGGACTTGAAGTTAAAAATGAAATGGTGATTTCAAAAACAGATGCAAACGTAAAAATGGATATTGTTGGCTTATTAAAATTAGCCAATCAAGATAAAATTGATTTAACCATTTCTTCTAATGGTAAAACTGCAGCGCAATTGAAATTTACGAGCAATTCTTTTTCAGCGCATTTTGTAAAGTTAGGAGTGAATCCAAAAGACGGCACTGTGAAAATATTACAAGTAGTGACTACTGGAGATGCAGGAAAAATTATTAGTCCGAAAACGGCACGGAGTCAAATGTTGGGCGGGGTAGTAGGCGGTGTAGGTATGGTACTTTCTGAAAAACTAGAAATTGATCATAAAACTGGACAAATCATCAATGCAAGCTTTGGCGGCTATCATGTGCCTTTGCATTCACAAATTCCACCTACTGATGTTTGGTTTGTCAATAAGCCTGATCCTAATATCAATGATATTGGTGCAAAAGGTATTGGTGAAATTGCATTGATCGGTTTTGCTGCTGCTGTTACCAATGCAGTATATAATGCCACAGGAAAAAGAGTGCGTGATCTTCCTATAACGCCTGAAAAATTAGGATTTAAAACTAAGGCGTAA
>JBEATG010000308.1:0-4157 GCA_041162035.1 Bacteroidota bacterium | reverse complement strand
AATACTACCTTTAAAGCATCTCTAACTTCTTCTGTATTTACTGCATTTTTAAATTTAACAGTGTAACTACGTCCACCAGCAAATTCAACACCTTCATCAAATCCGTTATAGAAACTTGCTATACCCATTACTAATACAACTGCAGATAACATATATGCATATTTTCTAAATTCGATGAATTTGAAAGAAGCATGTTTAAATATGTTACGAGAAATTGCAGTGAAATATTCAAAGTGTCTGTTTTTACTTGTGTAGATATCAGTGATTAAACGAGATACTAAAATTCCACAGAACAAGGACAATAAAATACCAATGATCTGTGTAGTAGCGAATCCTAATACTGGACCTAAACCAAAGTAAGCTAATATACAAGCAGTTAAAAGGGTAGTAACGTGTGCATCCAATACTGGAGACATAGAACGCTTATAACCATCTGTTACCGCTAGTTGGTAACTTTTTCCTTTGGTTAATTCCTCTTTAATTCTTTCGAAGATAATTACGTTCGTATCTACCGCCATACCAATGGTTAAAACCAAACCGGCAATACCTGGTGCAGTTAAAGTAAATCCAAGCGCACTTAAAATTCCTATAGTGAAAAGTAAGTTTAAGATCAATGCAATATTTGCAACCCATCCACCAGTGTTAAAATATAATAACATTAATGCAAAGATGACAAGGAATGCAATTCCGAATGACATTGCGCCACCTTGAATAGAAGCCTTACCTAATGTAGGGCCCACTTGTTGCTCTTGTACAATTTTTGCTGGTGCAGGTAATTTACCACTTTCTAAAATTTGTGCTAAATCCTGTGCAGTTTTTAATGAGTAATTACCAGAAATTTGAGAGTTACCAGTAGTGATGGCATCATTTACATTAGGTGCAGAGTAAACAATATTATCTAACACAATGGCAATAGGTTTGCCAATATTTCTTGTGGTCATTTTACCCCAGATACTTGTTCCTATTTTATCCATGTTCATTTTAATCGCCACCTTTCCTCTTTCATCAAAATCTTGTGCTGCATTAGCAACATGATCACCTTCTAATTCAGCGGTACCGTTATCTAATGTTTTGATTGCATATAAAGGAAGAACATCTTTTGTTTTTGGATCTTCTGATTCTACTTTACCATACATGAAAACCAAATTCGCAGGGAATTTAGATCTTACTTCAGGCAATGCTAAGTAAGCATTTAAGGTAGCGGTATCTTTTTTCAATGTATAACCAATCTCAGCAGGGAAAGTAAACTGACCATTTTTTCCTTGGAAGGGTTGTGTAAATTGAACAGTTCTTAATAAAGGATTTTTATTTGCTAAAGCTTTTGTTGTATCTGCTTTTGCACTTGTATCGCTAATGCCATTTAAGCTTGCTTCAATGGCTTTATCAGCAGCTAAAATACTGGCTTGAAAATCTTTATTCTCAAAAGTATACACTTCAAAAAATTGAAGATTTGCAGTTGATTGTAAATAAGAACGTACACGCTCTTTGTCATTCACACCTGCTAATTCAATACTGATAATTCCTTTATTCGGATCTGGATTAATATTAGGAGAAGCTAAACCAAAACGGTCGATACGTGTTCTTAAAATACGATAAGTATTATCGAAGGCTTGTGTTGCTTGTTCTTTTAAATAAGTTGCAGTGGCATCATCAGAAGCGTCAAACTTTAATTTTCCATTACTGCGGGTTGCAAATAAAGGGGCTAATTTACCTGAGGGGTTAACTGTTTTATATTCTTCTCTAAATAAGGAGATTAAGTCAGCGCTGCTGTTTGCTTTTTTAGCTACTGCATTGTTTAATGCGGTATTGAAAGAAGCATCCTTCGTGTAATTTGCTAATGATTTGATCAAACCATCTAAACCCACTTCCATGGTTACACTCATACCACCTTGTAAATCAAGGCCTAGCATTAATTCTTTTTCCTTAGCTGAAGCATAGGTGGTTAAACCAAATGCTAATTTGGTGTCCTTTGTACTATCCAATAAACGCTTATAATAGGCTTTTTGAATATCACTTACACTATCGTTGTATAGAAACTGTTGTTCTTTATCATTTGGATAAACAGATTGTGCAGTAGGTAATTTTTTTACCCAAGCAGCTGCCTTAGCTTCCATTGATTTTTCATGGCTACGAACGAACCAGGTGAATGATAATTGATAAAGACAAATTAAAATAAGCGCAAATGTAAAAAAGCGCACTAATCCTTTGAGTTGCATAATAGTTTGGTTAACTGATTTTTAGTCGGCAAATATAATGGAAACGAGGCTAAAATATGGGTTTAAAGCCATTATTTTCCTAGTTCAAAGTGATATCAAAATACAGTGGTGAATTCGCTGGAATTGGACCTGTTGTTTGCGCACCATAACCCAAAGAGGAAGGTAGGACCACTTTGATACGTCCGCCCTTGCCAATCAGTGGCACTGCGATTTGCCATCCTACGATTAATTGACTCAAAGGGTAGGAGATGGTACCGGCATCAAATTTGGTACCATTAAGAAGTGTCCCTGTATAAGTCATTGATATTGTTTCACATAGGTTAGGTTTACTTGCCGCACCTGGTGTAATAATTTGGTATAAAATCCCACTTGGATGTGTTGAATAAGTAATGCTGTTGGTTGTACAAAAGGCAACCATTGCGGTATTTTGTGCTGTATTGGCGTCGTTGGTATAACTAGCCTTTAAATCACAAGCGTTCGATTTCGCACATGATGATTGTAAAGAAATGACGAAAATTAGGGCAAAAGTTGCCAAAATTGATGAAAAACCGACTGTTTTTGTTGTTTTTTGTGTCAAAATGCTCATTTTTTGTTTTTTAAATATTTCAATTCTTTATAACGTTGTTCGTTCATTTCAAAGGTAAATTGTTGGTAGATCCAAGCAAAACCTAGTGAAAAGGCAATTATAGCGATTACGATCCATATTTCATTGCCCTGCATATTTCCGACCATGGTTGCACGTTCATACCAGCCAGTTTCAGAAATGATTAAAATGAGTAGCCCCAGAGATAAACTTATACTCAAACCCCTTAAAAAGGGTTTTCGTTTAAAATGGGGTATAATCCTATCTTTTTCCCATTGCAGGTAAAATTTTTCTTCTTCTGGACTCATCTTACTGCAAATTTATGCATTGATTCTTAAATTAGGTCTGCAATGCTTACTTTTAATTTACAATCGAATATTTATCAATTTAAACTTGCACATGAAATCATTTATTCAAAAAAGAGGAATCATCATTAGTATAATCATTTTATTAGTCCATTTTGCCGCGCAATATTTTGGGGAGGAGTACAAAACGGTGGAAGCGATTAGTAAAGCAATGTTATTGCCTTCCTTGATGTTGTATTTGGCGGTGCATCCAAATGTATCGGAATTGCCTGGTAAAAATTTAGTGCTACTGGGATTGTTTGGCTCCTTTTTGGGAGATGTTTTTTTAATTAATAAATCATTGTTTATTCCTGGGATGGTCGCTTTTATGACAACCCATATTTTTAATATTTTATTTTTTAGTAAAATTTATGGACCATCACAACCTAGGTCAACTAAACTTTATGTTTCAACATTATTATTATTATTGTTTTGTGTGTTTATTTATTTTCAATTAAAAGATGGGACTAAAGGAAATTTAATTTATCCAATATTAGCCTATATGGTACTAATAAGTTCGGCTACATTAATGGCTGTTCATATTTCAAAAAATGAAGCTGTTAAAATGATTGCGAATACTTTTTGGATACCAGGGATGTTGTTTTTTTTAGCTTCTGATGCAATTTTAGCATTGAATAAATTTAATTGGGCGATTAATAGTCCGATTAAAAATATAGGCTTGTTGGTGATGGTTACTTATGGATTAGCGCAGTTGTTTTTAGTGAAAGGATTTCAAGTTTACTTTTCACAGGCTAAAAAGTAGTATCGAAAATAATTTCAACAATTCATTTTATGAATGTTGATTGTAATAAAAAAGCTCCCCGATTTAAATCGAGGAGCTTTTTTTATATACTTAAGTTGTAAAGTATTAGTATCCGCCCATACCACCCATATCAGGATGACTATGTCCGCCAGCAGGAGCTGCAGGAGGTGCGGGTCTGTCAGCAATTACACATTCTGTTGTTAACAACATAGATGCAATTGATGCTGCATTTTCTAAAGCAACTCTTGTTA
>JBEATG010000303.1:0-3566 GCA_041162035.1 Bacteroidota bacterium | reverse complement strand
CAAAAGCGCCTAGTGCCGAACTAAGACCCAATCAAAAAGACAGCGATAGCTTACCTGATTATGCCGTTTTGGATCAAATACTTTACCAATATATTGAAAGACGCGCCAATCCAAATGATATTAAAGCATTAGGTTTTGACAATGCACTAGTGGATAGGACCCTTAAGATGGTCAATAATAATGAATACAAAAGAAATCAGTTCTGTCCCATTATTCGAATTTCACCAAAAGCCTTTGGCGTAGGTCGTCGGATGCCGATTGTCGGCAAATACCTGAGTTAATCAAAAAACACATCGCTGCTTTTGTTTTTATACTAAATTGTGTTTTCAACGATACTGTTTAATATGAAAAAAATTAGCTGTCTATTTGTTAGCATCCTAGTGCTTACCATTTCATTTGTTGCGACTGCACAAAAAACTAAGCCCATTTTACCCGGCGCCTACCAGACGGAAAAATATTTCCCATTATTAAAAGGCAAAAGAGTTAGTTTATTTACAAATCAAACTGCTACGATCAATGGCAAACATTTAATTGATACCTTAAAAGCAGCAGGTATACAAATACAAAAAATATTCACCCCCGAGCATGGATTAAGAGGGACTGCTGATGCTGGCGAAAAAGTATCCGATGAGATTGATCCAAAAACTGGTATTAAAATAGTTTCCTTGTACGGTAAAAAAAGTGCACCTGATGCCAATGATTTATCGGATGTAGATATCATGTTATTTGATGTACAGGATGTAGGTACCCGTTTTTATACTTATATCAACTCCTTACAATATTATATGGAAGCGGCGATGGCGAACAACAAGCCAGTGATTATTTTAGATCGCCCCAACCCCAATGGACATTTCGTAGATGGCCCTGTTTTAGAAGCACCTTATTCAAGTGGTGTAGGTAAAAATGCTATCCCATCTGTGTATGGCTTAACCATGGGCGAATATGCGCAATTATTACAAGGAGAAAATTGGTTAAAAGTGGTGGAGGGAAAAAATAACTTATCACTTACAATTATTCAAAATAAAAACTACACGCATAAATCCATGTATACCGTGGATGTAGCACCCTCTCCTAACTTAGCAAGCATGAATTCCATTTATTGGTATCCCACTACTTGTTTAATTGAAGGCACAGTATTAAGCGAAGGCCGAGGCACCCCAAATGCATTTGCAAATATTGGACACCCAAGTATAACAAGTCAGACGTTCAGCTTTACACCAGCACCGCGCATAGGTGCAATGAGTTCAAAACTATATGGACAAAAATGTTATGGTTGGGATTTATCAAAAACCACGCCGCCAAAAAATAAAATTGATATTGCACTAATCATTGAAATTTATAAAAGCTTCCCACAAAAGGATTCCTTTTTTATTCGCCCTAAATCAGGCGAACCCACGGCTTACTTTTTTAACAAGCTTGCCGGCAACGCAACATTAATGCAGCAATTAATAGCAGGTACTTCAGAAGCGGAGATTCGCAAAAGTTGGGAACCCCGCTTAACAGCATTTAAAACAATGCGTAAAAAATATTTATTGTATACTGATTTTGAATAAAGTGATTTAAAAATTGGTATACAGCGCATAGCCTTTGCGAAACTAGTCAGTTTACATATATGACTAGTAAGCTACCAACAAAAAAGCGTCCCGATTTCTCGGGACGCTTTTTTGTGTTATAGTCTTAAATTACTAATTACCAATCACTGGAATTCCTAATTTATGTACAGCTTCGTTTAAAGCTTTTACACCATCTTTTTTCAAATCATTATACAGCTTTAATTGCACATCCACTTTCGCTTTTAAATCCACAAAGGTTTCTTGTACTTGTTTCGTAGGGGCTGTGTAACCTGATGATGCAGATCCAAATACACCTGCAATTTTATCATCCAAACGTATAGGATAATTTAAAACATCCTGTCCGCTCTTCGCTTTTGTTTGATGCAAGGCTTCTTCAATCGTCTTTAGGCTAGCCAAAATTGTATTGGATTGCTTTTGGAAGCTTGTGTCCTTTGTTTTCTTTTGTACTGTTTGTATTTGTGTTCTGATTTCTTTAATTCCTTTTAATGTTTTCATTATAGAACTAAAATTATCCGCTACTGACAATAAAAATTGTTCCTGTGCTTTTAAATCAGCATTGCTTACTTTATAATTCGGGTCCGCTACAATTTCAAAAGGCAATTCAGTAGAATCTTTATCAATCATCACTTTTGCAAAATAATTGCCTGGAGCGGCTAATACTGGACTCGTTGCACCATTCCAAAGAATCAAACCTTCCTCAGGCTTTTCAATTTCCTTGTGGTACATATTCCAAACGAAATTTTGGAATCCAGCTTCTGAGCTTGGTCCGCCCACATCATTTTGATTAAACGTTCTGATGACCTTTTTTTGATCATCCAATATGCTGATCATAACTCTTGTAGAATCAGAAGTATTGGCTTTCCAATAATTAATCACAACGCCTTTAGGAGGGTTTGCGCCCACATTATTCGGAGCACTCGTAATCATACCACGACCGCGTCTGCCGCCCATTTGTGGAGGTACGCGATATGTTTTTGCGATTGGAAACACTTTGTTTTTAGTTGCGTTTGAAGCATCATGATTCTCAATGAATCTTAAATCATCTAAAATATAAATGCTACGACCTTGTGTTGCAACAATTAAATTATGATCACGGATTAATAAATCTGTTATTGGTGTTTTGGGTAAATTTAATTGGAAGGGCTCCCAATTTTTT
This sequence comes from Bacteroidota bacterium, assembly GCA_041162035.1. Lineage (GTDB taxonomy): Bacteria > Bacteroidota > Bacteroidia > Chitinophagales > Chitinophagaceae > Sediminibacterium. The sequence goes on along the minus strand of JBEATG010000303.1, from coordinate 836 downwards.
CCATCATTTACAGATATATACAAACCATACTCTGTTCCAGCAAATAATACACCTGCCTTACGTGGACTAGCAACGATGGCTCTTGTGAAATGCATTGGATCAATGCCATTCGTTATTTTTTCCCAGGTTTCACCATAATCACGTGTTACATATAAATATGGCGTGAAGTCATCTAACTTATAACGTGTTCCAGCAAAATAAGCCGTTCCTTTTCTAATTGGATCTATTTCCACACGATTCCACATCATCCATTGTGGGATATCCCTCGGTGTCACATTTTTCCAATTTTTCCCACCATCCTTACTTACATTAATGATGCCATCATCACTTCCTGTCCATAATAAATCTTTTTCTAATGGTGATTCAGCCGCAGTAAAAATGGTACAATAATATTCCACACTGGTATTATCCTGTGTAATAGGACCACCTGAACTTTTTTGACGACTCTTGTCATTGGTTGTTAAATCAGGTGATAACATATTCCAACTCGCACCTTCATTTTCAGTGGCAAATAAATGATTACCTGCGGTGTACAATTTTTTTGGATTGTGCGGAGAAAAGAAAATTGGATGATTCCATTGAAAGCGATATTTCATCGCTTCTGCACCCGCACCCATTGGGTTATCAGGCCATACGTTAATCACTCTGTTCTCTCCTGTTTTGTGATCATATCTTGTGATTAAACCACCATAAGATCCGCCATAAACAATATCACTATTCGTAGGATCAGCAACTATATAGCCACTTTCACCACCAGCTGTTACATCAAAATCATTCTCTCCAATATAAGAACCATAAGTGCTTGATAAAATTCTGAATGCAGAATTATCTTGTTG
>JBEATG010000264.1:0-3913 GCA_041162035.1 Bacteroidota bacterium | reverse complement strand
GATGGTGTTAATGATGAGCAAGACAAATGTCCAACTGTTGCAGGTTTGGCTAAATATGCAGGATGTCCAATCCCAGATACAGATAAGGATGGCATCAATGATGAGCAAGATAAATGTCCAACTGTTGCAGGTTTAAGTCGTTATAATGGATGTCCAATTCCAGATACTGACAAAGATGGCGTCAATGATGAAGTAGATGCTTGTCCTACTGAGGCTGGTATCAGCGCGAACCATGGTTGCCCTGATGTGCAACCAATTTTAACACAAGCAGCTTCAAATTTGAAATTTGCAATTGGTAAATCATATTTATCTGTTAAACAATTAGCTAATTTAGATGCTGTGGTTGCAGTGCTTGCAAAATATTCAAATGTAAGTCTTGCTATTGGTGGACATACAGATAACACAGGTGCTGAAAAATTAAACGCTAAATTATCTATCAACAGAGCATCTGTTGTAGCTAAATATTTAACGAAGAAAGGAGTAGATACAAAGCGTATCACTACAAGTGGTTTTGGCTTTGCAAATCCAGCGGCTGATAATAAAACTAAAGAAGGCAGAGCTCAAAATAGAAGATCTGAGTTAACTGCGGTTTATAACTAATTGAATTAGGAAAACATTCCGATATAAAAAAGATGCCCTCGAATTTCGAGGGCATCTTTTTTGTGTAGTTGTATTAGTGTAGGCGTATTTAATAATTAGTTCGGATCTATGTCGATGACAATTTGCACCGATTTGTAACGTGGGTGAACTTGTATCAATCTTATAAAATGAAGCAACTGTTGCTTGGCTAGTTTAAGCTGTTGGGGCTGCTTTGAAATCTTGATGGACAATTCCCAAATGTATTTATTGCGTACTCTATTGATATTGGGTTGTGCAGGGCCTAATACTGTTTTTTGTATAGTTGGTCCTAAGGATTGGAAAAAATGCAATGCAGCTTCTTCCGCGATATTGTTTTCAGGATGTTTAAAGAGGATGCTCATTAAACGACTAAATGGAGGATATGCAAAGTGTTTCCTGTTTTGAATTTCGAATGCATAAAAAGCAAAGTAGTCGTGATCCTTCACATATTGTACAATGGGATGTTGTGTTTGGCTTACTTGGATAATTACTTTTCCATGGTCGTTTTTTCGCCCAGCCCTGCCGCTTACTTGTTCCATCATTTGAAATGCACGTTCATTTACACGGTAATGATTAAAGTTGAGCAAGCTGTCGGCATCCACAATTCCTACTAAATCTACATTTTCAAAATCAAGTCCTTTTACCACCATTTGTGTGCCGACTAAAATGTCAATTTGTTTTTGTTCAAATTGTTGGATTAAATGGTCATGCTCGTTTTTGCCTTTTACATTATCGTAGTCCATTCTTGCAACATGAACACCCGGTAAGGATAGGGTTAATTTTTCTTCAATTTGTTCCGTCCCAAAACTTTTTTGTTTGAAACTATTTTTTCCACAGGCCTCACAAGTGTTTACAATGGGATAGCCAGTGCCACAATAGTGACAAGAAAGCAAATTTTTTGCTTTGTGAAAAGTAAGGGTAACATCGCAGTGTTTGCAATGGGGTATCCAGCCACAGGTTTCACAAATAAAATAGGGCGCATATCCTCTTCGATTTTGAAATAAAATAACTTGCTTTTTATTTTCAATCGTTTTTTTAATTGCTGCTAAAAGTACAGGTGTTAAAATAGCGCTATCGGCTGGTTGTTTTTTGGTGTCGACCAATTCGATTTTGGGTAAACTTGCCTGACTGAATCTTTCATTTAAGTAGGTATAACCAAACTTTTTACTTTTTGCATTATAAAATGTTTCCACTGAAGGGGTTGCTGATCCTAATACCACTTTTGCGTTTAATTGATTTGCATAATAAATGGCGGTATCCCTTGCTTGGTATCTTGGTGCTGGTTCCTGCTGTTTATATGATGGGTCATGTTCCTCATCAATAATAATAAGTGATAGGTTTTTATAAGGTAAAAACAAGGCTGATCTTGCACCTAGTACAATTTTAATTTCACCCGACTTCACCTTATTCCATATTTCAACGCGTTCATTGGGGTTAAACTTTGAATGATAAATGGCGACACTACCTCCAAAGTATTGCTTTAGCCTGCGGATCATTTGCGCAGTGAGGGCAATTTCCGGAAGCATATATAATGCCTGTTTACCTTGTTTAATTATTTCATTGATAAGCGATACATAAATCTGGGTTTTTCCACTCCCTGTAATGCCATGTAATAAACTTACATTTTGGGTTTCAAGCTGTGTCTGAATATCTTGTAAGGCATTGGTTTGTGATGGGGTAAGTGCATGAAAATGAACATCCCCTTTGGTATGATCTACGGCCAATCGGTCCACTTTTCTTTTTTCAGTGACCAAAACCCCTTTTTCAATGAGTGCTTTTAGTTGTGCATGCGAAGCATTTGCTTTTGCTAAAATTGCTTTTTGTGATACTTCGCCTTCTGTTTTTTGAAAGTGTAAAAAAGCCAATAATAAATCCAATTGCTTAGGTGCCCTTGACCAAGTATTTAATAATTTTTCTAATGCGGCTTCATTAATATAATCAGGATGAAGTGTAATGTATATTTCTGATTTTATAGTGAATTTGTCTCGCATGGTTTCTTGTACAACACAAATACCTTTTTGAATTAGCTTATTTACAACAGGGTAGACCGACTTTTTATTTAATAGTTTTTGAATTTCAATTAAGCTTAACTCTTTTTTTATTTCAAGGGCTTCACTAATGATGTATTCTGAATCACTTAAGTTTTTTATATCAATACTTGCATCTTCTTGTAAAATAAAAATACTTTCGCTGGAAATTTTTAGATGACTTGGAATAGCTGCCTGCATTACTTCGCCTTCGGAACACATATAATATTCAGCCATCCATTCCCATAGCTTTAGTTGGTGTTCGTATACGATGGGTTCCTCGTCTAATATATCGATAATGGGTTTTGGATCAAAGCCATCTGGTTTTACAGTACTTAGTTTTTTAATGATACCAGCATATCTTTTGTTAGCACCTAGCATGACCTCTACACGCATACCTATCATGACATCGGACTCCATCGAGGTGGGTATCATCCAAGTGTAGTTTTTTGGAAGCGCTAAGGGTATGATAATTTCTGCGTACATAAGGGTCGATTACAAAAATACGCTATGCAGGTGGATAGTTTCTATATCTTCTTAAGCCTTGGTCCATTAAATTATACACTTTTTGTTTCAGCTCATCCACTTGGTCTAGGGTATAGCCTTCCACTTGAATGGTTTCTAAATAAACCACCCTGCTAATGCCAGGGGTGAGGGTTAAAACACTATTAAAATGCATTCTTTCGACAGTGTCCACTAATAAAACAGGTTGGATAGGTACTTTCAATTCAATGGCTAATTTAAAAGCGCCATTATAAAATGATTTTAAAGGATATTGGTCGGTCATGCTAAATGTACCTTCAGGAAAAATAAAAATGGAAGTTTTATTTAATAAGGCTCTTTTTAAGTTGCGTAAACTTTCGGCTCTTTTATCAGGGTTGCTTCGATCAACCATGATTACTGCTTCTCTATAAATCCACCCGAAGATGGGAATTTTTGATGATTCAAATTTGCCCAAGGGTTTAATGGGTTGGTGTTTCAATTGAACGATAGGGGGGATATCCATATAAGAATTATGGTTCCCAACAAAAATATGCGCTTGGTTAAATTGGTGCGGTGCTTCATATATTTCTTGGTGCCTTACTCCTAAGAAAAAGTATAAAATTTTGGACCAGTACCTGCATATTTTATAAATCCGATCACTTAATTTTTCCCTACCAAAAGGGAGTACCAATGACATGGCAATGACTGAAAATATGGTCAATAATGCAAAAATAAATATTGCGTAAAAACAATAAATCAACTGAAGGAAACGAGTGGCTTTTTTC
>JBEATG010000238.1:0-4195 GCA_041162035.1 Bacteroidota bacterium | reverse complement strand
AATACTTCTTCTTTAAATCCTAATCTTGTTAAACAAGCATCACCCAATGTGAAACGGTTAAAGATGAATCCAATTTCAAATGCTGATTTTGCAGCACCATTTAATTTTGCAATTTCTTCAGCAGTAAATCCTTTAGCTAATAATGATTCATTATTAATGAATGGAGCGCCTGCGAAACTTGCATGTCCTACAGCGAAGTTTACAATTGCATCATTTTCAGCTTGTGTATATCCTAAATTCTTTAATGCTTGTGGTACAGATTGGTTGATGATTTTGAAATAACCACCACCAGATAATTTTTTAAATTTCACTAAAGCGAAATCTGGTTCAACACCTGTAGTATCGCAATCCATTACCAAACCAATCGTTCCTGTTGGAGCAATTACAGTTGTTTGCGCATTTCTATAACCATATTTTTCACCTAATTGAACTGCATCATCCCAAGCCTTTGTTGCAGCTTTCAATAAATAATCAGGCGTATGTTGTGCTTGAATACCTTGTGGTTTAATTTCAATTCCTACATAAGCATCTTCTGCATCATATGCAGCAGCGCGGTGGTTACGCATTACACGTAACATGTCTTCTTTATTTTCTTGGTATTTATCAAACGTTCCTAAGAAAGAAGCCATTTCAGCAGATGTTTTGTAAGCAATACCAGTCATAATTGCACTGATAGAACCTGCAATACCACGTGCTTCCTCACTATCATAAGGAATACCACTTACCATTAACATAGAACCTAAGTTGGCAAAACCTAAACCTGTAGTTCTGTAGTCATAAGATAATTGTGCTACTTCCTTAGATGGGAACTGCGCCATTAAAATAGATACTTCTAATACGGTCGCCCATAATCTTGTGGTATACTCAAAACCAGTTACATCAAAAGTATTGTCTGACTCATTAAAGAATTTACGCAAGTTGATAGAAGCTAAGTTACAAGCTGTGTTGTCCAAGAACATATATTCTGAACATGGGTTAGATGCATTAATTCTACCCCCTTTTGGACAAGTATGCCACTCATTAATAGTAGTGTCATATTGTGTTCCTGGATCCGCACAACGCCATGCAGCGTTTGCAATTTGATCCCATACTTCACGCGCAGGTATTGATTGCATCACACGACCATCGGTACGTGCTTTTAATTCCCAATTGCCATTTTCAGACAATGCTTTAAAGAAGCTATTCGGAATACGCACTGAGTTGTTTGAGTTTTGCCCAGACACTGTTGCGTAGGCTTCTCCTTCATAACTATTATCATAACCAGCCGCGATTAAAGCAGCCACTTTATCTTCTTCTTTTACTTTCCAGTTAATGAATTCCATTACTTCTGGATGATCTAAATCCAAACAAACCATTTTAGCAGCACGACGTGTGGTACCACCAGACTTGATTGCACCTGCAGCGCGATCACCAATTTTCAAGAAACTCATTAAACCACTTGATGAACCACCACCGGATAATTTTTCGTTAGCACCTCTGATTTGAGAGAAGTTCGTTCCAACCCCAGATCCGTATTTAAAAATTCTTGCTTCTCTTGTCCATAAATCCATAATACCACCCTCATTCACTAAATCATCACTTACGCTTAATATAAAACAAGCATGCGGTTGTGGACGCTCATAAGCACTTGTTGATCTCTTTAATTTCTTATCTGTTGGATCAACATAATAGTGCCCTTGCGCACCACCTGTGATACCATAGCTTTCATGTAATCCTGTATTAAACCATTGTGGTGAATTTGGAACACAAGCTTGATTTAAAATACTATATACTAACTCCTCATAAAAAGTTTGTGCATCTTGTTCAGTTGCAAAATAACCATAACGCTCACCCCACACTCTCCAGCAATTTGCCATACGATGTGCAACTTGCTTTACAGTTGTTTCACGACCTAAGGAACCATCTGGTTGAGGAACACCGGCTTTTCTAAAATATTTTTGTGCAAGAATATCTGTTGCAATTTGACTCCACTGTTTCGGAACTTCCACGTTGGTCATTTCAAACACTTTTTCTCCGTTTGGATTTTTAATTACACTATCACGATAGTCGTAATCAAATTGATCAAATGGAGAAACATTTTCTTTTGTAAAGAGGCGTGTAAATTTTAAGCCTTTTTTTGTTTTAGGAGTAGTAGCCATGGTCTTGTTCTATTTAAGGATGTTAGTGGGTTATCCCATTAGGTTTTTGAAAAACCTTGATGGGTATACGAAAATATCCTTCTGAAACCATAATACAAGCATCGAAATATCAACAGCTGTGGAAAAGAAATGTGGATTAAATTAAACCCCATATCCGGCTTGATTTTCGTGATTTATCCCCAAGAGATGTTAGTTTCTGCGAAAAAAAAACCTTGGATGATTGAAATTTTTAGTATTTATCCGGGCGGCCTATCCCCGGTTGCAATAAAATCAATATTTTTGGGGATTCGGACAAACATGGAACTCCTAATGGCGCAAATGGGGGTTGAAGGTAAATAAATCATAAATAAATAATTTTTACCCGTTTTATTCTATGTTTTTTTGGGAAAAATATTGCACCTTACACGGGCTTATAAAATGAAAAATAAACTATACGATATTATTACGCAGGGGAAAGCAAATGCCAAAAAAGCATTTGCTGTTTTAATTGACCCTGATAAAATCAATGACCAAAGTTTAGCCCAAACTATTGAGATTGCAGTGAAGTCCAAAGTAGATTATTTTTTTGTAGGTGGGAGTTTAGTAGTGACCGATACTTTGGATACTGTAGTTGCAAGTATTAAAAAACAATGCAATATTCCAGTGATTCTTTTTCCTGGATCTCCTGATCAAATTACCCCAAAAGCGGATGCCCTTTTATACCTGTCTTTAATATCAGGTCGCAATGCAGAATTGCTCATAGGACAACATGTAATCAGTGCGCCTTTTGTTAAAAAAAGTGGTCTAGAAATTATATCGGTGGGTTATATGTTAATTGATGGCGGAACCCCTACCACTGTTTCCTACATTTCAAATTCCAATCCAATTCCTGCAAACAAAAATGATATCGCTTTGTGTACTGCCATGGCCGGAGAAATGCTTGGGCAAAAGTTAATTTATATGGATGCTGGAAGTGGTGCACAAAAAGCCATTCCAACTGAAATGATTGCAAAAGTAAGTGCGCATATACAAATACCTTTAGTCGTAGGTGGAGGTATTACTACGCCTGAAAAAGCAAAAGAAAACTGTATTGCTGGCGCTGATATTATTGTGGTTGGGAATGCAGTTGAAAAAGATCCTTCATTAATTCAAGCTATCGCTGAAGCCATTCATAGTTTGAATTAGAAACTCATCATTTCCTTAAATTTCACCGTTTGACGTCGGCTAATTTCAATTTTTTCTCCTCCCTTTAATTCTACCAGTAATCCACCATTAAAGTAAGGTTCAATTTTTTCGATCCAATGTAGGTTGATGATATGCTTGCGATTGGCTCTAAAAAATACATGCTCATCCAATCGATCTTCTAATGCATTTAATGATTTTAATATTAAAGGCTTATGGGTTGAAAAATATACTTTGGCGTAATTCCCTACACTTTCAAACAACCTAATTTCTGCCAATTTAACAAACCAACACTTCTCACCATCTTTAACAAACACCTGATCTGCTTCCGTCAAAGGACCTCTAACCGAACCACCAAGTAAGCTGGCTTGTTCCAATGCTAATTCAGTTTGTAATTTTTGAATTGCATCACTTAGTCTATTAGGGTCAATCGGCTTTAATAAATAGTCCAACGCATTTACTTCAAAAGCCTTTAATGCAAATTCATCAAAAGCGGTGGTGAAAATAACCTTGGGCGCTTTTTCTAATTCTCCTAACAAATCAAACCCGGTTTTACCTGGCATTTGAATATCTAAAAAAATTAAATCAGGACGCGCCAATTCTATTTTTTCCACGCCTTCATCCACCCCACTCGCTTCGTCAATAATTTGAATTTCAGGATGTTGTTCTAATAATTTTTTTAGCTCATTGCGCGCTAATCTTTCATCATCAATAATTATGGCTGTAACTGGCATATAAAAAAATTTAAGCTGCTTTTGGAATTTTTAATTTGGCGGTAACTTGATTAGGTGCGTCTTGGTATATCTCAAACGCTGCCGATCCTTTGTATAAAATATTTAATCGCTCTCTGGTACTTTGTAATCCAAAACCATCCTTTCCCACCTTTTCTAAAATAC
>JBEATG010000290.1:0-9320 GCA_041162035.1 Bacteroidota bacterium | reverse complement strand
TCATATCCATAAAAGCTTTACCGGCGGTGTCATAGATATACACCCCCTTGGCCAAGGGGGTGTATATCTATGACACCGCCGGTAAAGCTTTTATGGATATGATTAGTGGGTTTAGTGTTTGTAATATTGGCCATAGTCATCCAGCAGTGATTAATGCGATTAAGGAGCAAGCAGAACAATATATGCATGTGATTGTATATGGTGAATTTATTCAGTCACCACAGGTGCAATATGCAAAAGCTTTGACTAGTGTATTGCCTGATCATTTACAATCTGTTTATTTTACCAATAGTGGCGCGGAAGCAGCCGAAGGTGCAATGAAATTAGCGAAGCGTGTTACCAAACGCACTAAAATGGTTTCATTTCAAGGCGCGTATCATGGCAGTACGCAAGGTGCATTAAGTATGATGGGAGATGAATATTTTAAAAATGCTTTTAGGCCTTTGCTCCCCGATGTGATGCAATTGCAGTATAACAATTTTGACGATATAACATTAATTGATAATACAGTGGCTTGTGTACTAGTTGAATTAGTGCAAGCGGAAACAGGCATCACGCCTGCAAATAAAGAATGGATTATTGCATTAAAAGAAAAATGTGAATCACTTTGCGTGGTATTGATTGTGGATGAAATACAATCAGGTTTTGGTCGAACAGGCAGTTTATTTGCATTTGAACAATATGGTATTACGCCAGATATTTTATTATTGGGAAAAGCATTAGGCGGTGGTTTGCCATTAGGTGCTTTTGTAGCAAATACAAAAATGATGGGGGCTTTAACGCATAGTCCTGTGTTAGGACATATCACCACATTTGGCGGGAATCCTGTTTGCTGTGCAGCTGGAAATGCAGCCTTGCAAGTTTTGCAGGAATCTAATTGGATCAAAGATGTTGCACAAAAAGAGCAATTTTTATTGGATCAACTAGTGCACTCAAGTATTTTAAATCGCACACATAACGGATTGTGGATGGCCTTGCAATTTTCGTCGTCAGTAATTGCAAAAAAAGTGGCAGCCTGTTGTGTTGCCAATGGAATAATAACTGATTGGTTTTTATTCGCGGAAGATAAAATTAGAATTGCACCGCCATTATCCATTTCGATGGAGGAATTAAATGAGGCCGTCAATAAAATCAAAGTAAGTATTGATGAAGCAATTGCTTCCAATTAATTTTAGCAATCACCTGTTCTGCAAAAGCGTCTGTACAACTCCTCGTATTTGGGAATGATATGATATATATCAAAAAGTTTTGCTTCTTTTAAAGCATTATGTTTAAAGGCTTTTAATTTTGTTTCATCTTGCAATAATTCGATGGCATTTTTACTCATTTTTGCAACGTCACCTACAGGAGCGGTATAGCCGGTAACCCCATCAATATTTATTTCGCCCAATCCACCTGCATCGGTGCTGATCACCACAGTGCTTGCTGCCATTGCTTCAAGGGCCGCTAATCCAAAACTTTCATATTCAGAAGGCAATAAAAAAACATCACTTACTGCTAATAGTTCCTCCATTTGTTCCTGTTTCCCTAAAAAACGCACATCACCATCCAGTCCATATTGTCTAGTAAGATCTTCTGCTAATGGACGCTCAGGGCCATCACCCACCATTAATAACTTTGCAGGAAGCGCATCATGAATATTTTTAAAAATTTCCATCACGTGATCAATCCTTTTTATTTTTCTAAAATTGGATGCGTGAATGATTATTTTTTCATTGTTCGGTGCAATCACTTGTCTAAATGCTGCTACTGCTTTTTTATTAAAACGGTGTACATCTACAAAGTTATGGATGACTTGAATTTCTTTTATAATATCAAAATGCTTGAAAGTTTCTGCTCTTAAATTTTCAGATACTGCAGTAATGGCATCACTTTCGTTAATTGAAAAAGTAACGACAGGCTCGTAAGTTTTATCGCGACCTACTAAAGTAATATCGGTTCCATGTAAAGTAGTAATGACTGGAACTGACCTTCCTGTTTTTTGCTTTACGATTTGCTTGGCAGTGTAAGCAGCAGATGCGTGTGGAATGGCATAGTGTGCATGAATTAAATCCAAATCATGGTTTAATATCACATCCACCATTGTACTTGCTAATGCTAATTCATAAGGGGGGTAATCGAATAATGGATAAGTAGGCACCCTTACTTCATGGTAAAATATATTGGTATGAAAACCATTTAGACGCACCGGTTGTTGGTAGGTAATAAAATGGATTTCATGGCCTTTTTCAGCAAGGGCTTTGCCAAGTTCGGTAGCCAAAACGCCACTACCTCCAAAAGTAGGATAACAAACAATTCCAATCTTCATTTAAGTGCTATTGTATCTGCAAATAACAACTTAAAATGCAATAAAGTTTATTTATATTTAAGAATTATTTAAATGAAAAACTGCGGCAATGCGTAAATTATTTTTTTTGGTGTTTTGTTGGCCATTTTTAGCCCAAGCACAAGTAAATCAAGATAGTATTATAATAAAAAAAATGTCTGATGAAATCATGACCAATGGTAAGGCTTATGATTTGTTAAGACAGTTAACTAAGCAAATAGGGGGTCGGTTGGCAGGTTCACCGCAACAACAAAATGCAGCAATTTGGGGTCAGCGCAATATGGCTGCATTCGCGCCGGATAAAGTGTATATGCAACCTTGTAAAACACCGAATTGGCAACGCGGGGGTAAGGATTTTGCAAGTGTAGTCAGTGTCAATGGAAAAGTAATGAATCGTCCTTTAGCTGCACTGGCTTTGGGCAATTCATTAGGAAGTAATGGCTTAGTTGAAGCGGAGCTTTTGGCAGTTGCCGATTTTGATGAATTGGAAAAACGTAAAGACGAAGTAAAAGGAAAAATTGTTTATTATCATAGCATGTTTGATCCTAACCTCATCCAAACTTTTGGTGCTTATGGAAAAATGGGGGTGTATCGTTCCACGGGCGCTAGTCGTGCTGCAAAGTATGGCGCTGTTGGTGTGATGCTACATTCATTAAGTACTGCTCCTGATAATGCGCCACACACAGGTGGTATGAAATATGATGAAGCGTATCCAAAAATTCCGGCAGTGGCTTTGGGTCCTAATGATGCAAAGGAATTATATGCAAATGCAAAAAAAGGAAGCATTCGTGTGCAGATGCAAACCTATGGTTATTTTTTACCTGATGCAGATGAGAATAATGTGGTGGCAGAAATTAAGGGGTCTACGTTCCCGAATGAAATCATTACGATTGGAGGGCATTTAGATAGCTGGGATGTAAATGAAGGGGCACATGATGATGGCGCTGGTATTGTGCAAACGATGGAAATTTTACGCACTATGAAAGCGTTGAATTATCAACCAAAGAGAACCATTCGTTTTGTTTTATTTGCGAATGAAGAAAACGGCATGCGCGGTGGCAACAAATATGCTGAACTTGCAAAACAAAATAATGAACAACATGTTTTTGCGCTTGAAAGTGATGCGGGCGGATTTACACCTAGGGCCATTGGTATTAGTGCAACAAGCCCTGAGCAGTTTAAAAAGATGCAACAATGGGCTAGTTTATTAAAGCCTTATGGTACTGAAATCACCGCTGGCGGTGGCGGCGCGGACATTGGGCCGCTAAAAAATGTAAATGCATCAATTGTACTTGCGGGTTTAGTGCCCGATAGTCAACGCTATTTTGATTTACACCACGCTAAAACTGATGTATTTGAAAATGTAAATAAAAGAGAATTGTTATTAGGCGCAGTGAATATGGCGGCGATTGTTTATTTGGTAGATCAGTATGGTATCCCTAAATAAAATTGTAGAAAAATCATTAGCGATAAAATAAAATGACCCTTAGCTTTTAGCAAGGGTCATTTTATTAACGGGACAAGTTCATCGAACGCTCCTTGTATAAATTTCGGAAGTAAGGATCGCGTAAATCTTTTATAAATCGAATGGCTTCACCTGTGCTTTTCATTTCAGGCCCTAATTCTTTATTCACACCAGGGAATTTATCAAAACTAAATACAGGTTCTTTAATCGCAAACCCATCTAGTTTTTTCTCCATAACGAAGTCGGTTAATTTTGCAGCGCCCAACATTACTTTGGTCGCAATGTTTAAATAAGGAATTTGGTATGCTTTTGCAATAAAAGGCGTTGTTCTTGAAGCTCTTGGATTGGCTTCAATGACATATACTTTGTCGTCCTTGATGGCAAACTGAATATTTATTAATCCTTTGATATTTAAAGCGCGCGCAATTTTTTCACTATAAAATTCCATAGTAGCCACTATCAATGGTGTTAAGTTAAATGCAGGTAATACTGCATTACTATCGCCACTATGTATACCTGCTGGTTCAATATGTTCCATTACGCCCATGACGTGAAAAGTTTCTCCATCAAAAATGGCATCTACTTCGGCTTCCTGACAACGATCTAAAAAGTGATCAATTAATATTTTATTATCTGGAATATGTTTTAAGATACTTACCACGGCCGTTTCCACTTCGGCGTCATTAATAACAATGCGCATTCTTTGTCCACCAATCACATAGCTTGGTCTCACTAAAACAGGGTAACCTACTTGATTGGCAACCTCAACTGCTTCCTCTGCAGTGTAAGCTGTTCCATAATCAGGATAAGGGATTTTCAACTCTTTTAATAAATCACTAAAGCGACCTCTGTCCTCCGCAATATCTAAACTGTCAAATGAAGTTCCTATAATTTTAATTCCTCTTTCGGATAATCGTTTTGCTAATTTTAATGCAGTTTGTCCGCCTAATTGTACAATCACACCTTCTGGTTGTTCCAATTCAATAATTTCCCAAAGATGCTCCCAAAACACAGGCTCAAAATATAATTTATCTGCCATGTCAAAATCGGTAGAAACGGTTTCAGGATTACAATTCACCATGATGGCTTCATAGCCAGCTTCTTTCACTGCCAATAATCCATGAACGCAGCAGTAATCAAATTCAATGCCTTGACCAATACGATTGGGGCCACTGCCTAATACAATAATTTTTTTTCTGGAAGAGCGGATGGACTCGTTGGATTGCAGGGTGTTCCTCATATATATGAAATTGGGCAAAAATACAGAAGCATTATCATTTTTACGAATTTTTAAGCAATGGTTTTCCACCATTTCCATTTATCTCACCAAACATAGTTCGTCCCAGCGGGTGGTATAGCGTTTGCTTCGCCTTTCGCTGCGCATTTTCCAATTTTTTTGGGTGCCGCTGGTCGCAAATTTGAGGATATCGTCCCTAAAAGCTGCATTCATATTATCTATTACATTCATTAGTTTTTTACGATTTTGGTCCCTAGGTGCCACAAACAAGTTGGTCTGTAATGCGTTATCGGGGACAAAGTCACTTAAAATAACGCCTGCTTTTTTATACAATTCCCCCTGTTCATACAAGCTTTTTCCTAGGGCGACCACTGCTTTAATGATATCGGGGGTTAGGTTACTGGGATTATCTAATTTAACATACCCGCTCACTTGCCGTCCGTGATGGTAATGGGAGATGTCTGTTTGAGGCGGTGTTTTTTTTAATAAAAAAACGGATACGCCATAAGCGGCACTGTGTTGTCGGCGTAATTTTTCCGCGGTACGCGTTGCATAGGTCGCTAGCGCTTCTTCAATCTCTTGCCACTCGGAAACGGTGCGTCCAAACATACGCGTAGTGGCAATCATTTTTTTACTGGTCCTTGGTGTTTGCATATCATGACTATGCATTCCTTTTAATTCTCTAATTAATTTCATCCCCGGTACGCCGCCTAAAAATCGTTTACCCCAACTGAGGTCCTTAATACTAAGTGCATACGCGGTATGGATACCATAGGTTTTTAATTTTTCACTATAACTATATCCAATCCCCCAAACATCATCGATGGGGGTACTTTGTAAAGCGGCCTGTATTTTTTTTGTATCATTTAATATGACCACACAACCGGTGAGTAGTTTACTTTTTTTAGCCAATCGATTCGCTACTTTACTTAATACTTTATTAGGGCCTACACCAATGGATACCGATATGCCCGTCCATGTTTCTATTTTCTTTTTTAATAAAATACAATAAGCTTGTAATTGATCGGAAGCAATATGGTCTAAATTGATAAAGGCTTCATCGACCGAGTACACTTCCACACAACCCGGTGGTGCCAACTGTCGCATGGTTTCCATCACCCGCCAGCTAAGGTCTCCGTACAAATGATAGTTGGAGGAGAATGCGTGTACTTTATTTTTTTCAATCAAGTCCTTTGCTTGAAAATAGGGGATGGCCATGTTGATGCCCAATTGTTTTGCTTCATCGGACCTGGATACAATACATCCATCATTGTTGCTTAGCACAACAACAGGGGCATGTTGCAGTTGCGGTTGAAACAGTCGCTCACATGCGCAATAAAAACTATTACAATCTACAATGGCTTGCACGGAATTATTTTTTTATCCCCTTCTTGGGTGATTCTTTATAAACTATGTATTACGAAACTCACCACACCCCAGGTGCTGTATTGTTCCAATTGCGCTACTTGAATAGTGCCGTATCTTTTATTTTCAGGAATCAAGCTGATACTGTGTTCTTGTATTTGTAAACGGCGTACTAAAAATTCACCATTTAAAACAGCCACGACTACTTTGCCTGAACTTGGCGTAAGGCTGCGATCTACAATTAAAATATCGCCCACATGAATCCCCGCCCCTAACATGGCATCACTATTTACGCGAAAGAAAAAAGTAGCGGGTTTGTTGCGAATGAGTTGCTCATTGAGGTCAATGCCTCTTTCCATAAAATCGTCGGAAGCTGCCCCAAATCCTGTGGCATTGGCTTGTATAATTTGAGCAGACTGGAATTTTTTATTAATCTGCTGGGTGGCCATCCCTTCATTGGGATCTGTATCTATAAATGACATAAAACTAAAATTATTAGCAATATTAACTAAATAATTTAGTATTTGGTACATTAATTTGTACCCTTTTTTTAAGTATTTATACCATTTGAGGTCCCTATGAATTAGAAAAGCCTTCCCGCGTTAACGAGAAGGCCTTGAAATTATTTAATTGATAGTATTAAAATTTAAAAACCAGTTTACTGAAAATCCTTAACCCGTTATAGCCCATTTGAACAGCATCCCATGGACCGCCAGTTTCATTGTCACCCGCATACCATTTCGCTTGAGGATTCACTGCGAAATCGGGATGCACATTAAAAATATTGTCAGCACCAAGAATTAAAGAAGCTTTCTTTGAAACCTGAACATTCATATACAAATCAGTAGAAAATTTCCCCTTGTAATTGAATAGCTCAGGTACATATTTCCCGTTATTAAAGTTGGAAGTATTTGTTGCAGAACTTGCATCGTCGACTGGTACCATTGGATAAATACCATCATAATCAGGGTCTCCGAATCCAGTTAATACAACATTACCAAAATAAGTAATTCTTGTTCCAAGACTTATTTTGTTTTTTGTATAATCAAAACTTGCAGAAAATTTAGATTTTGGGGCAGATGCTTTTAAGAAATAGATTTCTCTTGTATTAAAAAAGGTGCTAGGAATATCGTTGCTAAAAAAACCTGCTCTATCGGTATAGTATTTATCAGTGACAAATTTTGTGCTTGATAAAGATGGGGGCACATTAATTTTATCAATAGTAATATTTTGTAAATTACCAACTACTAATATTTTGAAACGTTCTGTACTTGAGATTTTCTTTTGATAGTCAATGACTACATCTACGCCAGTGTTGGTCGTGTTCACGGCATTGGCAAAAAATTGTGCCGTAGCAACACCCATTGTATTTAACTTATTAGTTAGTGCTGTTGGTAATGAAGCATCGTTTGCGCTAAACAAACCGGATAATACCACGCGATCTTTCATTTTAATATTATAACCATCTACAGTGACTGTTAGTCCTTTAGCGGGTTTCCAAGAAAAGCCTACACTCATATTTGTAGATGTTTCTTGTTTCAATGTAGGAATACCTGCTAGTTTGCTGATGGCGTCATCATTGCGAGCAATTCTTGATTGTACCAATCCGCCATTTGAAAATGAAGTAAGGGTATTGCTAAAATATTTTTGTTGTAAGGAAGGTGCACGATATCCTGTACTAAATGATCCTCTTAAATTAAAGTTGTCGGTCACTTTTAATCTTGCAGAAGATTTAAAGGTAGCTACTGATCCAAAGTCAGAATAATTCTCCGCCCTAACCGCACCTGTAATTAATAAGGCCTCCGTTGGTGTGTATTCCAAATCGGTATACAATCCAGTCACAATTCTGTTGGCTTTTATTTCATCATCAGGACTAAAGCCTGGGAAGCCTTGTGCGCCTGGGGCTTGCTCCAAACCTAAATTATTACTAAAAGCTTTATAGGAGTTTAATTCACCCTTAAAAATACTATACTCTTCAAATCTAAGTTCTGCACCATAGGAAACTTTAATACCACCTTGATTCACTTTTCCAAATTGCTTTGACAAATCTAAGTTCGTGGTATTTTGTAAAAAATTAAATCCACCATCATCAAAATGTGTTTGTGTGATGTTGCCAATATTAGATGCGTTAAATGTACCATGTCCAAAATAATGGAAGTTGTTATTTCCGAAAGCATTACTGAAATCCCAATCCCAGCCATTTTTACTTGTTTTAGAAAAGCCAGTAACCATGGATAAATCTTGAATATCTGTTTGAATATGAGGGTTGTAGCTTGTATCTCCAGACCCTGAAGTAAACATAATGTTAGGGACAAAAATTAACTGCCCTTTATTGTTTACGGGGAATCGACTTTTTTTTGCATACCAATTATCGGACCAGTTTCTTGTATAAGCGAAGGCATCAGAACTTTTATTATTCATGCTACCAAAAGCATAAAATTTAATGTCATCACCTAATGGTAATTCTAAGTTAAACATCGTACCATAGGATTTCATGGAGGCATCTCCAAAACCTTGTCTCCAAGTATTAGTTGGTAAACCATCTTTATCTGCAATATCTGAAGATGCTGCTTGACGGAAAGTTTTTCCTTGATCCAATAAATCAAATGATACATTAATGAAGCCTCCTTTTTTTCCTAAATTAAATCCTCTATTCGCCGAAATTGATTTTGTAACACCATCAATAGGTGCCTGTGTTAAAAAATCCTTATTGTCTTTGAACTGGTAAGTGTTGAATTTTTTATCATAATAGCCCGCAAGTCCAGTAGAGATATTCCATTCACCTGTGTTTTTTCTTAACACAATATTCATTACGCCAGCAATCGCATCAGAACCATATTGTGCGGAAGCACCGTCTCTTAAAATTTCAATTCTATCTACAGATGACATTGGGAAGCCATTTAAATCAACGCCCGATCCACCACGAC
>JBEATG010000284.1:0-14139 GCA_041162035.1 Bacteroidota bacterium | reverse complement strand
TAACCATGCAAATTCATCATGGCAAACACCATCAAGCTTATGTAGACAATTTAAATAAAGCAGTGGCAGGAACGCCTAACGAAGGAAAAACTTTGGAAGAATTAGTAGCAGTAGCTGGAACCATTAGCCCTGCAGTTCGTAACAATGGTGGTGGTCATTGGAACCACAGTTTCTTTTGGGCTAGCTTAGCGCCTAATGCTGGCGGAACACCAACAGCTGCTTTGGCAGATGCTATCACTACTGCATTTGGAAGCTTTGATGCATTCAAAGAAAAATTTGCTGCTGCTGGTATGACGCGTTTTGGTAGTGGTTGGGCTTGGTTAATTGTAAAGGACGGAAAATTAGAAGTTAGTTCAACACCAAACCAAGACAATCCTTTAATGGATGTTGCTGAAGTAAAAGGAGCACCATTATTAGGTGCAGATGTTTGGGAGCACGCTTACTACTTAAAATATCAAAATAGAAGAGCAGATTATTTAGCTGCTTTTTGGAATGTAGTCAATTGGTCAGTAGTTGCTGATCGTTTTGCTGCTGCGAAATAAAATTGAAATTGGGTGGTATACCCTATTAATAAAAATCCCGGAGTATGCGCTTCGGGATTTTTTTATGGAACAGGGTCGTAGCCATGTCCTCCACCAGGCCTACACTTACTGAGTCGCTTGACGCCTAAAAAAATTCCTTTTACAGGCCCATACTTTTTAATCACTTCTGCGGTGTATTGCGAACAAGTGGGCGTGAACCTACACTTGCTGCCACCCAAATAAGGGGACAATGCTAATTGGTAAAATCGAATGCAGATTATAAATGGGAAGGCACTTACCTTTTTGATCACACCCATGATATCATCGCTTGGGTAATGCTTACTCATACAACATTTGATTTTAACTTATCAGCAAGTTTATGCAATAGCAATTTAATCGTGGCTTGTATTTGTTGCTGTGATTGCACATTTACATCCACGTACAAAAAAAATAAATTGAGCCGCGTGTTGGTCAAACTCATCGCATTCATAAAATCAGGTTTTTCTAAACGATACCCTTCGCGTAATAATCTTTTTACTTTATTGCGTTGTACCGCTTTCCTAAAATGTCGACTGGGTGCTCCCACCCCTGCTTGCAATAGCCCAGTAGGAAACATTCCTGCTTCGGCATTTTCAATGGTGTAAATTAATCGAATAGGATGCATCGTTATAGCTTTGCCATTCGAAAACAAAAATTGCGTTTGCTTTCGGCTTTTGAGCTTATCCTTTTTTTGGTATGTAAAATTTTTTGGCAACAGTTTAAATATAGGCATTAAAAAAGTCCCTCCCGAATTTCGGGAAGGACTTTAAAATTATTGAATTTCGAGTGAATGAAGGAAATACTACAAATTAATTATTTCAATCCTTTTTCACTTGATACTGTAAGTTTTTTGCGTCCTTTCTTTCGGCGGCTTGCTAATACTTTACGACCATTAGCTGTTTCCATACGTTGACGGAATCCGTGAACAGATTTACGACGACGTTTATGGGGTTGGAATGTACGTTTCATAGTATGTCTTAAATTTTTTTCTTTTCTGTACTTTAAATTTCGTTTTGGTCCTGTTCCTAATAGCAGTCACCATACCACTACCTGTGAAAGGACGGCAAAAATAGGGTATTTTTTTATTTTTTAAGCTAAATCTGTATGATTTGCTGCAATTTTTTCTCCAAAAAAAGTGCTGGCCTGCAATTCAAAGGCTTGAGGGTTGTCGGTAGTGTAAAAACTAAGTTGTCCTGATTGGCTACATTTTTGGGCTAAATCAGGATGGCTTTCAAGGTATTTAGCAAGGCTTTTAGCCACTATAGCGCCTTGGCTTACTACATTTACCCCTTTAGGCATATAAGCCTTTATTTTGTCCGCTAATAAGGGATAATGGGTGCATGCTAATAAAAGGGTATCAATATCCGCAGATTGAGAAAAAAGTTGATCCAGGTAGGATTTAACAAAATAGTCTGCTCCGGGTTTATCATGTTCCCCATTTTCAATCAAGGGTACCCATAAAGGACAGGCTTGTTGAAAAACTTTGAGATCAGGAAAGAATTTAGCCAATTCAATCGGATAACTGTCACTTTGTATGGTACCCGATGTGCCTAAAATACCTACTTGGTGGGTCGTTGAAAAATTACCTAAAATTTCAGTGGTGGGTCTGATCACACCTAATACCCTTTTATCAGGGGCGATATTTGGTAAATCTTTTTGCTGAATGGTACGAAGTGCTTTTGCCGATGCCGTATTGCAAGCCAAAATAACCAAAGAGCAACCTTGGTTAAAAAACCAATTCACAGCTTCAAGGGTATATTGATACACGGTGTCATAAGAGCGAGGACCATAAGGTGCACGTGCATTATCACCTAAATAGATATAATCATACTGAGGTAAAGTATGTTTGAGCTCCTTTAATATAGTGAGCCCCCCATAACCGCTATCAAAAACACCAATTGGCGCAGTAGACATATATTTATTTTATTGCGTAAAACTAAAGAACCTCGTTGTAAACAACGAGGTTCTTAGTAAAATATATTTAAAATATTATCCTTTTTTAGCCGCTGCTGGCTTTGCTGCTGGAGCAACGCTTGTAGCTGCCTTGAATGCATCTTCAATTTCCTTTGGTAAAGGTAATTTTAACTTCATCGCAACGCGAATCGTTAAATTGTCAGCGATCGAAGGTTGTGTATAAGGAGACAAAGATTCAGCTTTTAATACCAATGTATATTTTTGCTCAGCAACTACTTCACCTAATGCTGTAGCAATTTTTTGTCTGAAAGGCAATAACAATGACTCTTGTTTTTGCTCCATTGATTGTTGTTGGTATTGTTGCCAGTTGATCAACTTGTACTTTAAACGATTTAAATCGTCGGTTGCCATTTGTAAAGCTTTTGGACGCTTAGACAAATCAGCAGAATCTCTTTTGTAGATACTATCTTTAACTTGATAATCCTTTAAAGTATAATTATACTCATCTTGTAAAGAATCTTGTGCGTAAGATTTAAGAACAGTATCTAATTTTTCTTGGATACCTGGGAATAAAGCAATTACACTTTGGTCATCAAAATAACCAATTTTAACCTGAGCTGATGCTGTGTTGTTAAATGAAGCAGCAACTAATAAAATGGCTGCAAATAAAAAACCTTTTTTCATATCTAATTGTTTTTTTTAAAAATCTATTTTTTCTTAATTATTGATACCCAATTCCTTCAAAACATCGTCACTTTTATCCAGTTTCGGGTCTGCAAATATAATGGTAATTCCTTCACTTTTATCTAAAATGAAGTCATATCCCCTTGCAGTAGCTAATTTTTGTACTGCATTATATACTTTGTCTTGGATGGGTTTGACCATTTTTTGGCGTTCCTTAAACAAAT
This sequence comes from Bacteroidota bacterium, assembly GCA_041162035.1. Lineage (GTDB taxonomy): Bacteria > Bacteroidota > Bacteroidia > Chitinophagales > Chitinophagaceae > Sediminibacterium. The sequence continues at coordinate 10,757 of JBEATG010000284.1, read as the reverse complement.
CCCCCTCATATCCAAAACGTTTCTTTTGTAGGTCTCTAAGTTCCTTTTCTTTCACAAAAAGCTCATCTTCCCTTTTTTTCTTAAGGTCATCCGAAAGCATAAACTGCTCAGCCTCATAATTTTTGTACATTTTATCGAGGGTCATTTGCTTTTGATCAATTTCTTGTTGCCATTGATCACCTAAAGCTTTTAATTTTTTATCCGCATCCTTGTATTCTGGAATTTTATCCAAAATATACTTTGTATTTATAACCGCATATTTTGTTTGTGCATTTGATGAAAATGCCGTCAAAATAGAGATGGCTAAAACAAAAAAGACTTTATTGAATTGCATAAGCTATAATTTAAATAACAAAATAAATAATTATTCGACTATTTTATTGAATCACTATTCTGGCTCAAAACCTAACATAAAGGTAAACCTTCCGGCATCTTTTAAGGTATTGGTACCATTTAATCGATCTAAACCAATACCATAATCGAATCCCAAAAGTCCAAACATAGGAAGATAAAAACGCATACCCAAACCCACGGAACGACGTAGCTTAAATGGATTGTATTCCTTCATGCTATACCATCCATTCGCTGCTTCAAAAAAGCCCAAAGCAAAAATAGTACTACTTGCAGCTAAACTTAATGGATACCTAATTTCAACTGCATATTTATTAAAAATGGTAAATTGTTGGCGAGATTGTTGTTGGTCAGGGTTCACTTTTGGATTGGATGATTCATATACAGGATAACCTCTATGTGCAATAATATCATATCCTAATAATGCGAATTGGTTAGTTAATCCTGCATCCCCTACTTGGAATCTTTCAAAAGGAGAAATCCCAAGATTCGTATTATAACGCCCTAGAAATCCATACTTCGCAGCAAAACGTAATACAAACTGTTTGTTATGTTCTTCGCCTGCTGGTTTACCTAATGGCACAAACCACTCCCCATTAAAACGCCACTTATGATATTCTAATAATTGATACGGGTTTCCTCTTTTTCCAAAGTTGGGATCAAATAAAGAAAAAGGTGGTGTTAATTGTGCACTCAATAAAAAAGTGGACCCTGTTCTTGGAAAGGTAGGTTGATCAATGGAGGTTCTTTGTAAAGCAACCCTAAAGTTGACATTGTTTACATTACCATTGGAGAAATTAGGTAAATTAATCGGATCAATTGGGTATTCCTTTAATGTATAGCGCGTATAGTTAATGCCGGTGCTTAAGGAGAAATAATCATCCGGCCATTGCAACTGACGTCCAAAGGAAACAGTAGCACCAGTCGTAGATATATAACGATCATCAGCAGCATTTGGATTATACATGCCCGTTTGCAAATCATAGGTTTGACCATACTTCGTATTATATACACTTACCGTTAAAGTATTTCTCTTGATACCCCCAAACCAAGGTTCTGTAAATGAAAAATTCGTTGAACGGAATGCCTTACCATTACTTTGAATACGTAAACTTAACTTTTGTCCATCTCCCATGGGTAATGGATCCCAAGCCGATTTTTTAAAGAAATTTTTAGAAGAGAAATTATTAAAGGTAATACCTAAGGTACCCGTAAGTCCTATAAAGCCTCCCCATCCTGCACTTAATTCTAATTGATCACTCGACTTTTCTTCTACGGCATAATTAATATCTACCGTTCCATCTTCTGGATTTGGAACAGGATCAATTTTAATTTTTTCTTGGTCAAAATAATTTAACTGTGAAATTTCCCTTTGGGAACGAATCAATAATGTACGACTAAATTTATCACCTGGTATAGTTCTAATTTCACGACGAATTACAAAGTCTTTTGTTTTTTCATTACCAGCAATACGAATTGTTTTGATGGTCGCTTGCGGTCCTTCTCTCATTCTTATTTCAAAATCGATGGTATCGTTATAAACAGCAGTTTCAATGGGGTCAACATTAAAAAACAAATAACCATCATCTTGGTATAAGCCGCTAATATCTCCACCTTCCGCTGTTTGTGTTTTGCCTAGTTTATTGTATAATATTTCTCTATTATAAATTTCCCCTTTTTTAATATTTAAAATGCTAGACAATAAGGAGTCTGGGTATTTTGTATTTCCTCTCCAAGTAATGTTTCCAAAAAAATACTTGCGTCCTTCCTTTAATTGAATATCAATATTTAAATTGCCTACTGCGTTATGATAAATTGTATCCTTTTCAATTACGGCGTCACGAAAACCCAATGAGTTATAATAATTCAATAAATTATCACGACTCTCTTCAAATTTTTTCTCGCTATATTTTGAAGAAGACAATTTAAAACGTACGTAAGGATTTAAAATCTTTCTAGTTTTAGTAAAAGTTAAATATCCTTTTTCGGCCATGTATTGTTCAAAAGTATATGGTGTTGTTTTTACAATTACAGGTTTGTCATACACAGGAAACAGCGTCATTCTAGATTTTTCATGCAGCTCCTTTAAATTTTTCTTCAATTTTACTTCATCCACTAAATTGCCGCCAAAATTAATATTATTTATGCGCACTTTAGGACCACGATCCACTTTAAAATCCAACAACAAACTATTCTTTTTAGTAGCATCCTTTTTTTCTATGATTACCACTTTTGCATCCTGAAAACCTTTTTCAGCATAAAACTTTTTGATGCCTTCTACTGCTGTAATTTTCATATTTTCAGTAATCACCCTATTCGGCGTTAAACCAGTTTTACCAGACAACTCATCGGTCTCAGACTTTTTAACACCTAAAAAATTAAACTTGGATAACCTTGGTCTTTCAACCACATCAATTTCAACATCAATTTCATTATTCACCAAGTCCGTTATATAAATACTTACATCACTAAAGTAGTTTTGATCCATTAATTTACGAATCGCTTTTGCAAAATTATCACCCCCAGGAATCCCAACTTCATCCCCAATATTCAAGGTAGAAAGAGACAATAATAAGTTCTCGTCAAAATTTTCATTTCCCACCACTTTAATGTCCCGGATTTTGTATTTGGCAGGCGCTTTTTGGTTGAAAATGTTCATCAGTTTGACATTAATTTGTGAAACTGAATCCTTCACGGGTGCTACCTGGGCAAATGAAGTCGAGGATAAAAAAAGAACCAATAAAGATCCTATATAAAATGGAAAATATTTCTGCATCTGCAAAGGGGCTACATTTATAATTTTAAAAGTGTCGCAAATTACTCGTAATATTTCAAAGTCTTTGTTAAAACCGTAAAATAGTTATATTAATTTTTTTAATCATTTGTTTGTACCTGGAGGCTGGTTTTCCCAAATCTGCGCTCCCTAGATTGAAAATCTAGGATGGCCTCGATCAAATCTTTCTTACGAAAATCGGGCCAACGGGTCTCAGTAAAGTACAATTCAGCGTATGCTAACTGGTATAATAAAAAATTGCTAATTCGGTATTCTCCACTGGTACGAATCATGAGCTCTGGGTCCGGGAATGCACTGGTAGAAAGGGCTGCCTCTAAAGTGGCCTCGGCAATATCGTCGGGCTGCATTTGTCCAATTCTTACCTTTTCAGCGATATTTTTTATCGCTTGTATGAGTTCCCACCTGCTACTATAGCTAAGTGCAATGATAAGCTCCAGTCCGGTATTTTTTGCGGTAGTTTGGGTCGCATTTTCTAGGGCTGCTTTGGCATCATCCGGTAACAAAGAAAGATTGCCAATAAAGTGCAATTTGATATTGTTTTTATGCAAATCAGGTACTTCTTTGGCAATAGTGTCCACAAATAGACTCATTAGGCCTGCAACCTCAGCTGCTGGGCGATCCCAATTTTCAGTACTAAAAGCATATAAAGTGAGGTATTTGATGCCTATTTCAGATGCTGCTTCTACAATATTGCGAACGCTTTGTACCCCATGAAAGTGCCCATAAAGTCGGTCCTGTCCTTTTTCTTGCGCCCATCGACCATTCCCATCCATAATAATGGCGATATGCTTAGGTAATCTATTTAAATCCAAGTTGTCCATACTGCAAAATTAATCGAATCCGGGGTTATTTTCGTTTAAACCTCTTGAATAACCCGATGCTCTTTTTAGGTTTGTATTCAGCAATCCCGTAAATATTATTGAAGGAATAAGAAATACCCAATTTCGCTGAAAAAAAGCGGTCATTCCCACTAGTGCTACCTTGATACCCCAAAGGAGCAGCTGCAGTCTTAGGTGTGGCATTGCCATCTATAAAATCAAGTTTGTCGGTGGTTGTATACCTATAAGTGGCTTCGGCGAAAATATTAAATTTGCGATAAATATTATATTTAAACCCTAGGTTCAACGGCATAGTTAAATTCAACCCTGATTGCTTTTGCTTGCCACTCAATACATCATCTGTAGAAATAACAACAACGCTCGTATTATTATTGCGGATGGTATCCAAAATATGCAAATAACCAACCCCAAAACCAACATACGGCGTAAACTTTTTATTGCGTGATCCTGAAATAAAATTTAGAAAATTAAATTCGCCCATCACACTTGCCTCTATCGTATTGATTTGAAAATTTGCATTGCGCAATATCGCATAAGGATCTAAGGAAAGCATGTCATGAGATGCCAATTTTTGCATCTCCACATTCAATCTTACACCCACATAACTATTTAATTGTTTTTTTGCTTACGCACCATAATTTCTATAATATACTTGCACATCAGGTGCAATATCCCCTTGATAGGAAGCCAACCCCATCATCAAACCAACTTCGCCTTTGTTCTCAGACAACTCCGTATGTTGCGCCATCACAAATTGCGAACAGCATAAAAAAACTAATAAAATTAAAACGCTTTTAAACATATGCTAACTAATTTCTTTTATCCAAGCCCCAAGTCAATTTTGTTCTTAATGTGGTTAAATAACTATTCTCATTTAGTCGTATAAAGCTAACGGAAAATAATTCTTGTTTTAAGGCTAATTCAATTGTTTTTGGAACAATTTCCTTTCGCGCATCTAAAGCACAAATCAATTCATCCGTCCTACCTTCAATTTCAAAGGATATTACAGAGGTATTGGGAACTACGATGGAACGTACATTTAAATTATGCGGTGCTACTGGCGTAATCACAAAACTAGCAGAATCAGGAAATAAAATGGGGCCATTACAACTCATATTGTAACCAGTGGACCCGGTGGGTGTGGATACAATAATTCCATCCGCCCAATAGGAATTTAAAAACTCCCCATTCAAATAAGTATGAATCTTAATCATGGGGGAAGTATCTCTCTTATGCAATACAAATTCATTAAGCCCATAGGGCGTTGTGCCAAAAATTGGAATATTCGCATCCAAGTGAATCAATGCGCGCTTTTCAATAACATAGGTACGATTCATAAGCGCATCCACCATTAAGGATAATTCGTCTTTTGAAATAGATGCTAAAAAACCCAATCGGCCATAATTAATCCCTAAAATGGGGATGTTTGAATCCCCGACTAATGTAACCGAGTCTAAAACAGTACCATCGCCTCCCAAACTAATCAAACAATCAATGTTTTCAGGTAAATCATACGCAGAAGTAAATGGGATATAGGCCTCCTTGCCACCAGGGGCACAAAGTTCAAATTTTTGTAATAAGTCATGAAAAATACAGATGGCAACATCATGCTTATGCAATTCCAACAACAATGCATTTAAAGATTGTCGCTGATCCAAATCAAACCCTCTACTATATATTGCTACTTTCATCTAAATTAAAAATTAATTCCGCCGTGTAAATATACTCCTTTGTCGCCAAGCTGATTCACACTATAGTCAATTTTTAACACAAAATCATAAATACTGATCACATCTAAACCAATACCAGCTGTTCTAATCAGGGTATTAGATAATTTATTGCTATTTGAAGGGCGATCACTATATACATATCCTAGATTGCTAAAAACGCGAATCCAAAAATCATATTTCACTTCAGGTAAAAACTTTTGAGTTAATGGATTTTTAACAGTGAAACTGCCTAAGGAATGATGAAAGGCCGTTTTCAAAATGGTCGCCGCATTTCCATCAACTACATAATATTCTAATCCATTCATTTGCAAATTGCCATAGCCCAGCAAACGACGATCTAAAAAGTTATCATTGGCTAAAAATTTCACTTGTGAATTTGATTCAATGAAAATAAAATTTCGTTTCGAAAACGAATGTGCTTTTAATTTTCTGAACTGAAGGGAAGTGAATGGTGCCCCTTTGGAAAAACGTTGAAATAAAAGCAATTCAGTTCCAGCGCCCTTGGTGGGATAAGCGTTATAATCAAATGCAATTTTGGTATACCCTAAAGCGATATCTCCATAGGTCATCTCTTTTTTCTGAGTCGCTAAAAAATTAGGCTGAATTAAAAATCCAGAATCAGATAATTGATCGTTTCCATATCCCAACTGTAATGAATGTCGCTCAAATAAATTAGGACGATAGGATAAGTTAAGATTGGCGCGGTAGCCTTTTCTAATAACATCATTGGTTTTTGCAAATACTTGTTTGTCCTTTTCAGTGTTGTAATTAAATTCCTTTTGGTTATAATTTTGCCAACCTCCCCCAATTCCAAATTTCAATTTTTTATCAAAAAAAGGCAATTGGTATTGAATGATATTTTGTTGTGTATACCCGCCTATAAATCCAATGACTAATTTGTCATTATTGCCAGTGGCATTTTTTTGACTCAAAGTGATGCCGTAATTAACCCGTTCCAAGCTTCGGTTTTGTTCAGTCCACCATTGGTTAAAATTACGATCTATCCATTTGAAATAGGGTTTGGGTATAAAATACCATCTTTCCTTTACTTGAATTTTTATGTCAACAATACTACTATCATTTTTTAATGGATACACTGGTGTCACTTGAACAAATAAAAACAAAGCAGTATTAAAGAGTTGCTGTTGCGATAGTGTATTTAAAATAGTTAATGAGTCCTTATTAATTTGATCGCCTACATGATAAGGCAGCTCTCGTAATAGAATATAATTTTTTGTACGCTTATTTCCTTCCACCTGTATAGTGTTAATACGAATCTGCGCTTTCAAATTAGCAGAAACACCTATGATAAAAAATAAAAAAAGAAGGGATCGTCGAAAAATCTTACACATCTAAATAGTTCATTAAATGGTGGTAGTGATCTTCAATATCATTATGCATAATGGTGTTACCAAAATAATGAAGTACTTGATAGTTGTATCTTTGAAGCGTTGCTATGATTGCATCTGCTTCTTCCTTATTTAACTTTATAGTAATAATAAGTGCCCCAGTGGCCTCGTCAAAGTTTGTATTTAACTGGGATATTTGCGCATTATTCGTTTCAACAAGTCGGCTTAACTCTGCTAGTGAATATTGATAAGGTGACACCGAAACGACAATGATAGCACCTGGATGATCCACCCCTAAAAATTTAGCCAACAAATCATTTAAATTTGCTTGAAGTATCACCCCTGTGCATTCCTGTTGCTCATTTAATACTGGCAAAAGCGATAACTCATTTTTGGAAAACAAATTCAAGGCCGCAGTGAAATGCATCGAACCTAAAATGCCAACACGTATAAGTTGATCAGCTAAATGAATTAATGTTTGATCAGCAGCAAGATTTAAAACAGCTTCCTTGTTGACCAATCCAACAAAATATTCCTCCTTCACTAATGGCAGATGCTGTATATCGTAATCCTCCATGCATTGTAATGCAAAGGAAGCTTTATCTTCAAAATGAAGCAAAGGAAAATTTGATATAGCAATAGAGGAAGCTAACATTTCAAATTATTTATTTAGGTAGTTCAGTTAAAAACTTTTCTAAAATTGAATTGAATTCGTCTGGTACTTCCATCATGGGTGCGTGACCACATTTATCAATAAAGTGCAACTGACTATTTGGAATTAATTTATTAAACTCCTCGCCCACCATTGGTGGTGTCACACAATCGTTTTTACCCCAAATTAATAAAGCGGGCTGTTTTATATCATTTAACTCAGCGCCCAAATTATTTCGAATTGCACTTTTTGCCAAGGCAAGTACTTTAATCACTTTTATACGATTACATGTAATTTCAAAAACCTCATCCACCAATTCCTTAGTAGCTACATTAGGATCATAAAATGTTTGCGCTGTTTTATTTTTAATGTATTCGTAATCGCCACGTTTAGGATAGGTATCGCCCATAGCGTTTTCATACAAACCACTACTACCAGTTAAAATAAGTGACTTTATTTTTGCAGGATTTTTTAAAATATATACCAACCCTACATGCCCTCCAAGGGAATTACCTAATAAATGAATATTTTGATACCCCCTTGCTTCAATGAATTGTTCCACATGTTTAGCCAAACCAGTGACAGAGGTATTTAATAAATCTAAATCAAACAATGGCAAAATAGGGACCACTACCTTATGGGTGTGTCTGAATTTTTCAATTAAACCAGAAAAATTACTGAGTGCCCCAAATAGGCCATGTAAAAGCATAAGGGTTTCCCCTTCGCCTACCTCCAGGTAATTAAATTTTCCGTCCTTTTGTATTTCGTATTCCATCATTTCTTTAATTAAACACCTAAATTACTTACTGTTATTAAACAAGTAATTTACTGATTGACAATGCGGTTAAAGATACTTAAATCATTGTAAATAATGCCAAAATGGGGCAATTATACCCCGTTTTGGCAATGTAAAATTTAACGAAATCATAACGCCCAAAATGGTACGCAAACCATGATAAGCGCCATAACTGTCAATCAGTTATAAACACTTACATAAATGGATTTGGGAAAGAAGCAATGGTTGTTTTGATAAAGGGTAACCATTGGCTCATTTTTTCAGTACAATAGGGCCACCACTTTTGCAAATAGGAATAACTATATGCATCTTTCATTTTAACCGCCTCAAGCACCCCTAAAATTTGTAAAAAATAGACCAAGGCGCTCCAAATGGTAAAGTAAATAAAGCCATATAGTACAATACCCAATAATTTATTCAACCAGCCTAACATTAAAACTTCAGCGGTTTGCTGCAATAAACCAGAAACCCATCTGATTAAAAATAACACCACTAACAAAACAATAAGAAAGGAAATAAAAGGCAACCAATGGCTTTCGATTTTTGTATATTGTTTTAATAATCTCGCGACCCAACCTGCAAATTGATAGGCAACAATAAGTCCTATGAAAAACGAAAAAAAGGAAAGTAGGGCTTTGATTAAACCTTTACGTAAGCCTTGTAAAATTGCAACAATAAACAGGGTGCCTGTTAAAATATCTAACCACATAATTAAGCAGTAAGTAGTGATTTCGCAATCGCTGAAATTATTTTACCATCGGCTTGTCCTGCAAGTTGTTTGGTGGCGAGGCCCATTACTTTACCTAAATCCTGTGGACCTGATGCACCAAGTTCAGTAATAATGGCTTGCACAGCGGCTTTCACGTCCTCCTCACTCATTTGCGCTGGTAAAAACTTTTCAATAATGGCTATTTCTTCTGATTCTTTCACCGCCAAATCTGGTCTACTTTGTTGTTCATAAATAGCCAATGAGTCCTTACGTTGCTTTACTAATTTTTGCAACAACTTTAACTCAGTGTCAGCAGATATTTCACCATTTGCTCCGGGATCAGTTTTTGCTTTTATAATTTCAGCCTTGATAGCTCTTAAGCCTCTTAACATTGCTTCATCCTTATTTTTCATTGCATCCTTTATTAAGGACATCACTTCAGTTTCTAAACTCATAATTTTTTTATTTATTTGTTTTCTGCGATTTGACTTGCGCTAAACTTTTTATAAAACGAATAGGCAAACTCTTTAAAATCATTTGCGATTGCTTGATCCTGTGTTGCTCTTAAATAGGTTTCGCCCATGCCCATTAAATTTTGATAGAAAAAGTCGGCCATTTCATCTACCATCATATCCTTCGTCCATAAATCAATACGCAAAGCAGTTTTATCGGTAGGATCCCATAAAGTAAGCATCATTGCTCTGGCCTCTTGTGTTTCATTTGCAGTGCTATCGGAAGCAGACCACTTAATATTTTGTGGAATTTTTTGTTCGTCTAAATCTATCAGAACATTAATTGTAGATTGATGCATAATGTAATTTTTGTACCGCAAAAATACTATTTTATTACATAAGATACACCCTAAGCTTTTAAGTCAGCTGGAATTTTAACAGTGCCATTCGCTGGGGCAATCATTTCTAAATTAGACAACCACTCTGTACCCATATTGGCGCGCGCTTGGCGATACACTTCATCTCTATAATATAATTTAAAATGATCCGATAAAGACTGGGATATATCAAATGAAAAAACTTCGCCAGCCCTGAGCCAAGATTCAGGGATATTATTTTTTTGGTCTATCAAATGGGGTACATCATAATGAATGGCCCATTGAATCCAAGAAGTTTTATTAAAATTAATATGGCCCCAAAAAATAGCATAGGATGCAGCAATCCACTCCATTTTTACTTCATGAATACATTTAATAAAAATGGACTCTTTATACTTATAGCCTTTTAATAAATCTTCTGCAATAGCACATTGCTTATACGTATCAAAAACAAAAACCATGGCCATTGTAGTTTGTTGCCATTTTTTAAAATGCGAGAATTCTTTTAAAGTGGCGACAAAATTAGCTGGCTGCATAAAACACAAAAAATAATTTGAACCCTGCGTCAAATCTGATTTGGTTTCAGATAAGATAAGCCAATCAAATACTGGTGGGACAGCAGTAGGCAAAACAGCATGTTGAAAATGCGAACCCTCTTTTTTATATTTATTGTTTAACGCATCTTCTCCCCATTGATTTATATAAAAA
>JBEATG010000115.1:0-4276 GCA_041162035.1 Bacteroidota bacterium | reverse complement strand
AATATTTTAAACAAATTTATTGCGGTTATCCACATATTGCCTTTTTCAATGAATTATTAAAGAATAAAAAAATGACTTTATTAGATGTAAAAAATATAAAATTGAAGATGTCGTATAATTTTTTAATCGCCTGAAACATTGATGAATAAAGGGTTTCAATAAATAGCATTTTTAATATTTTTATAAATTATTACTGCTAAATGGTATGATTTTTTATAGATTGGGGCTGTTAATTTATGCACTTAATGATGAAAAAAATATTTTTATAAAAAAGGGTCATTACCTTTGATTTAGGCCAAAAAACTCCATATGAAGCTACTTACACCCGTTTCTGTTGCATGGTTATCCAAATTAACCAATGCTGAAATTATCGGTAATCAACACTTAGAAATTACTGGCGTGAATGAAATTCATCAGGTTGCATTAGGTGATATTGTGTTTGTTGATCATCCGAAATACTATAATACTTGTTTAAACAGCGAAGCAAGTTGTATTATTATCAATGATAAAAATGTAATCGTACCAGAAGGAAAGGCTTTGTTATTTTGCAATGATCCTTTTGAAGCATATTTAAAAATTGTAGCGCATTTTAAACCCTTTATTCCTTGTACAAAAGCAATAAGTGATGATGCAATTATCGGAGAAGGAACCATAATCATGCCCCATGTTTTTATTGGACCCAATGTAACCATTGGAAAAAATTGTGTGTTGCATCCAAGTGTTTCTATTTTATCAGATACTATTATTGGTGATGAGGTTATTATTCAAGCCAATACGGTGATTGGAAGTGACGCTTTTTATTATAATACAAAAAAGGACCGCCAGGATTGGTTTAAAAAACTACTCAGCTGCGGCAGGGTGGTCATTCATGATAAGGTGGAAATAGGCGCTGGATGCACCATTGATCGCGGGGTGAGTGGTGATACCGTTATAGGCAGAGGCACTAAGATTGACAATATGGTACATATTGGACATGATACCCAAATTGAACCCAATTGTTTGTTTGCAGCAGGGGTTGCCATTGCGGGTGGCGTTCAAATAAAGTCGGGGGTAACGTTATGGGGCCAAGTGGGGGTTACCAAAACAATAACTATTGGTGAAAACGCCACCGTACTTGGTCACTCAGGCGTTACAGGTAGTTTGGCTGGCAATAAAGTTTATATGGGATTCCCGGCGGAAGATGCCGGCATTAAGAAAAGAGAGATTGTTTGGATAAAACGCATCCCTGAATTATGGAAGAAGGTGATGGAATAGTGGTTTAACAAATGGATGCGCCTGCAACGCCTAGTCGCTTAAATGATATAGCGCTTTCATTTCTTTACTAATACGCGTAATACTATCTGGTAATGGGCGATATTTAAAATCTGGAAATGCTTTTAATAGTTTGGTGTTATCAAAATGTACTACCGCTTGGGCCGTAGCTGCTGTTTCCTTTGTTAATAGTGGTGACTTTCCTGTAATGAATCCTTTGATTGCTTCTAGGCGCCATACGATGGCCGTTAATAAAGGTGTTACGCGACGATAAGGAGGGCGCTTGTTAAATGCTTGTGCGATTAAACTAAAAATATATTGGTATTGCACATTTTCAGCACTGACAATATAACGTTCACTTGAAATATTGCTATCCATTAATAATTGCATTACATCCACCACATCCATTACATCCACAAACCCGCTTACACCCGTCGTAAACCATGGAAATGCTTCATAGGCTGATTTAAAAATGCCAGATGACCCCTTGGTCCAATCTCCTGCACCTAAAATGATCACTGGATTTACAATAGCTACATTTAATCCTTCCGCCATACCACGCCATACTTCCATTTCTGCTAAATACTTCGTTTTTCCATATTCACTATTGCTTGATTCTGCAGTCCAATTCATTGTTTCATCAATAGGCGTTCCAATACGTATACGACCTAATGCTGCCACCGAACTTACATAAACTAGTTTTTGTATTTTATGTTCTAAACAAGCATTCACCACATTTGCTGTTCCTTCCTGATTAGCGATTAACATTTTTTCTTGGTCCTTAGGGGCGAATGAAACTATGGCAGCACAATGATATACTTGGGTCACTCCTTGCATAGCCTTTGTTAATGAAACCACATCTAAAATATCCCCCAATATCCAATTCACTTTTTCCGCACCTTCAAAACTAGGAATGGTTTGACGATAAAACGCAACCACTTGTTTGTCTTTGGCAAGCAATGACTTTATTAAATGAGAACCCACAAGGCCACTTGCACCTGTTACAAAAATCATGGCTTATTCTTTTAATAGTTTGGATATATCTTGCTTCAATTGCTCCACTTCAAGCACTTTAAGTCCATCATAAATTTTACCACGCACTTTTCCTTGCCTGTCTACTAAAGCAAAAAATTGGGTATGAATAAATTGGTCTTCTATTTTTTCTACATTGTTTTTGGGGTCGTCTAATAAATAAGAACCGCGTGCCATTTGATATAAACTATCCTTGCGTCCTGTTAAAAAAATCCATTTTTTTGTATCTACTTGTAAGGAATCAGCATAATGCTTAAGTACTGGAACTGAGTCTGTATCTGGATTACAGGTATGTGAAAGAATTTGAAAATCAGGTTCTTTTTTATATATCTCATACACCTGTTTCATATTTGTATTCAACTTTGGACAAATGCCTTTACAGGTCGTAAAAAAATATTCTACTACGGTTATTTTATTCAATAAATTTTTATCGGTAACCGCCGCTCCATCCTGATTGGTAAAACTAAAGGGTTGCACATAACTTAATATGGGCATTTTTACTTTCCAATTATCCGTACCCTTAAATAAAAAATAATAAAATCCGAGTAATAAAACGGTGAAAAATAAAAGATAGAATATCGTTTTCTTAGACATAGTTAACTATTTATTCAAATTCGATTTGGTGAGACAATGATGTTGTGACATCCTAGTTGAATTTTTACACAACAAAGGTAATATTATTTTAGAGGAACCGCGACAGGATGTGCTAATATAACAACATTGGATTATCTTTGTGGTATGTTTAAAAAATGGAATTGGGACGCGCTTGGAATTGGAGCCTCTTTGGCTTGTGCCATTCATTGCGCTTTACTGCCTTTGTTTTTTAGTAGTTTGCCATTACTAGGGATCAATATTTTACACAATCTCCAATTTGAATTAGGCATGATTTTACTTTCCTTTGGGATTGGCGCCTATTCCTTATACCATGGTTACAAAAAACACCATCATTCCTACAGACCCATCATTTTATTTACCATCGGTATTGGCTTGATGTTAAGCAGAATGCTATTTCGAGAGTTGGATTTAATCTTATTATTTCCTGCTGCATTTTTTATCATTATTGCACATGTCAATAATCATAAAAGCTGTCGTGTACATAACCATGCTCACGCGGATGACTGCGATCACTAAGCAAAAGTGTAACTCATCTCTCCATCCTTTTCATCTTTGAGCTGAATGCCCATGTCGGTTAATTGATTTCTAATTTTATCGCTGGTGGCAAAGTCCTTGCGCGCTTTGGCATCTTTTCTAATTTCAATCAACAACTGAATCACGCTGTTTAATTGTTGGCGATTGGCACCTGTATCCACTTTCAGCCCCAAAATATTTTCGATAAATAAGGTAAGTTGTTCCTGTGCAAATATCCAAGTAGCGCCTGATAGTGCATCTATTGTGATATGCTTATCCTTTAATGAATTAATGGTAGGAATAATTTCAAATAAATTAGCGACCACTTTTGCGGTATTAAAATCATCTTCCATAAACTCAGTAAGCTCCTTCAACCAAGTATTTACTTGTGCATCCAAATTGTCGTCCTTAGCGGTTGTACCTGCAACAAAACTTTGCGCCTTTAACCACTCATAGGCTTCCATTAATCGACGCAATGCTTTTTCAGAAGCTTGTAAAGCTTCATTACTAAAATCAAGCGTGCCTCTGTATTGGCTTTGTAATATAAAAAAGCGCACCGTCATAGGTGTATAGGCTTGCGTTAGCTCATGATGATTACCTGAAAATAATTCACTTAGTTTAATGACATTGTTATAACTCTTTCCCATTTTACGACCATTAATCGTAATCATATTATTATGCATCCAATAGCGTGCCGGAATTTCATGATTGCATACCGTACTTTGCGCAATCTCACATTCATGATGTGGGAATTGTAAATCCATGCCACCACCATGTATATCAAACTTTTTACCTAAATACTTTGTAGCCATTGCGGAACATTCTATATGCCAACCCGGAAAGCCTTCCCCCCAGGGGCTTTGCC
>JBEATG010000110.1:0-3699 GCA_041162035.1 Bacteroidota bacterium | reverse complement strand
AACCAAAAATCAAATAGATGATTTTTTAGATGAAATAGCCAAGCAAGTGGAATTGGGTGACCGTGTGTTAGTGACCACCATTACAAAAAAAATGGCGGAGGAAATGGATCTTTATTTTGTACGTATACAAATCAAATCCAAATACATACATAGTGATATTGATGCGCTTGAACGCGTTGAAATTTTAAGAGAGTTAAGATTAGGCGTGATTGATGTACTTGTGGGTGTAAACCTATTAAGAGAAGGGCTTGATTTACCTGAAGTATCCTTAGTGGCAGTATTAGATGCAGACAAAGAAGGTTTTTTAAGAAATGAAAAGTCACTTACCCAAACCGCAGGTCGAGCCGCACGTAATGTTCGCGGACGGGTAATTTTTTATGGTGATCAAATTACCAAAAGTATGCAGCGCACTATTGATGAAACCAATCGTAGGCGTGCAAAACAAATGAAATACAATGAGGAACATGGTATTACCCCAACGACGATTATTAAAAGTATTGAGCAGGTAATGCAACAAACTTCGGTATTGGATATTAAGGGCTTTACGCTTAACAATATTAATGTACGTACTTCGGATGAACTTGAAATGGTGGCAGATCCAGAAAGTATTTATCAAACGATACCGCAAATTGAAAAGGCGATTGCACAAACCAAAAAACAAATGGAAAAATTTGCAAAAGCACTTGATTTTATGGAAGCGGCTAAGTTGCGCGATGAAATGTTCCGACTAGAGGCGCAGCTAGCAGGAATGAAAAAGAAATAGCATCACTCATCCATTTAGTTGAAAAGCATTAAATAATCTGATCGGGCCTTAAAATGTTTTAATTTTACAATAACTATGACCCCTTTATTAGCATCTATATACAACGGTTTATTACAAACAACTTGGTTAGAGTTGATCGCCGTAATTGCTGGTATCGTTTCTGTATGGTATAGTAGAAAGGAAAGTATCTTAGTTTATCCGATTGGCTTAATCAACACCACCATTTATATCTACCTTAGTTTTAAAGGACATTTATTAGGTGAGGCTAGTGTTAATTTATATTATACCCTTATGAGCTTATGGGGTTGGTATTTGTGGACAAGAGTAGATCCAAATAAGCATACTATTATTTTACAAATTACCAAAAGCAACACACGCGATTGGCTTAATCAAGTACTATTTTTTCTAGCCTTTTATTTTTCGCTTTACTTCTCACTTACCTACTTAAAAAAGGAATTTGCACCCGAAGCCATTCCATGGGCGGACGCACTTGCTAGTGCTGCAGCATATACGGGTATGTGGCTCATGGCAAAGAAAAAAGTAGAGAGCTGGATTTGGTGGATCATTACCAACATTGCTTCTATACCATTATATTTTGTAAAGGGATATACTTTTACCAGTGTACAGTTTATTGTATTATTAGTCCTTGCAATTGCCGGTTTAAAATCATGGAATGATAAAGCAAAAAATAATTCAATAAAATCAGAAGTGTAATTATATTATTTTAAACGCATTTAAGAAATGAGCAACGCTTTACAAAAAATTGTAGTACTGGGTCCCGAATCAACTGGGAAATCAACACTTTGTGAACAGTTGGCAAAACATTACAATACCCTTAACTGTCCTGAATACGCGCGACAATTCTTGACTAAAAACGGCGTAAAATATAATTACACAGATTTATTAACAATTGCCAAGGAGCAATTAACATTAGAAGACAACTTTACACAACAAGCGGTAGAAAATAAAAAAAACAAGTTAGTTATTGACACTGACATGTATGTTATGAAGGTTTGGTGTGAATATGTGTTTGATAACTGCCACACTTATATCTTAGAACAAATAAATGCGCGTAGTTATGATTATTATTTATTGTGCGATATAGACCTGCCTTGGACTGCGGATGAAATGCGCGAATATCCCGATAATAAACCGCGACAAGAATTATTCCAAATTTATAAGGATATATTAATTAATCAAAACACCCCCTGGGGTATAGTAACTGGGATAGGAGACGAAAGGACTAATAACGCAATAGCACTTATTGATAAAAGCCTCCAAAAATAAAACGACCGTTATTTTTTTAAAAGCGCACGTACATCTTCATCGCCTTCAATATTATTCATCTCTCGTAAAATTTGAGGATAACGCCATGACACTCTTCTTGTCATTGGTCTAGCTGTAAATTTTTTTGGATTAGGAAAGCCAGCAACAATCATAGCCGCCTCGGCCCTGCTTAAATTTTTCGCTGACTTTTTAAAGTAATGTTGTGCTGCCGCTTCCACACCAAAACAACCAGGTCCCGTTTCAATTACATTTAAGTATACTTCTAAAATTCTTTTTTTACCCCATACCCATTCTATTAAAAATGTAAAATATACTTCTGGTATTTTTCTTATATACTTATCGTACTTTCCACCCTGCCATAAAAAAACGTTTTTTGCTGTTTGTTGCGTTATGGTACTTGCGCCACCACCAATTGGAATTTTTGATTTTTTTCTTTTCTTTTTTGGTCGCAAGCTTTTTTCAATTGCATCCCAATCAAAGCCACTATGGTCTGTAAAGGATTGGTCCTCGCTCGCAAGCGCTGCTAATTTAATATTATAGGACATATCATTCCACGAAACATAATCTCTTTTCAATCCAAGCCCAAAAGCATTTGTGATTTGAGTAATCGTAATGGGCGGCTCCACTAACTTTATGATAATTACATAAACAAGAGAGCTAACAAATAAAAATATAAAAAATCTGTAAATTTTTTTTAACACAAGCAGCTATTAAAGTATTTCCAAACTAAATCTTTTTCCAATGGGTCTGTAATTTGGATTTGCTTTTCGTAATAATTTCCCAGCAACCACAGCTACTGCTCCACCAATAAGTTTTGGAATATTTTTTTGTTCTAGTATGGGGTCATTGTTGATTAAGCTGTTGATTATATTCAATAACACATAGCCAGCTCCTCCGACCTGTAAGGCTGAACCATTGGTGACAACGCTGTTATAATGTCCCCTATCCTTTGAGAAAGCTATAATTTCATTGATATGGAGCACCATTTTTCCTAGTCTAAGCGTGTCCTCGCCATAAGTACCAAATTGCGTCATGACCCTTTGTAAGGCAAATTGATTTATTTGAATCGTATCTTCTTTAATTGCAGAAACATAACCAGTTAACCATTGTTGATTACTAAATTGAAAATTAACGTAATCACCCACCGAAAAGGAGCGTATGGTAACCCCTCTTTCTTTAAGCAATAATAGGCGTCCCTTTTGTGCGCTTAAGCTAACACAAAAACAAGCAAGACAGATTGCAAAAAGAAGTGATTTTTTATTCATTATAGCAATTTACAATAAAGGGTCGGTTTAAAAAAGTAATTAACCAGCACCCGAGGACATTTTATTTATATTTCAAGGCTCCCCAAAATAAAGCTGCACTAAACACAAGGATAATGATAGCCGAAAGTCGGTTAATCCATATCAAATTCTTCTCCGTTAAACTTGGTCTTAACCTACTAGCCAAAGCCACTTTAATAAAATCAGATAAAAGCAAAAAAACCAAGCAGGTAGCAAAAACGAGGAACTTGTATTGAACAGGATTTTTTGTTTCTGCCGCGCTCGCTCCAATGGCGGCCGTCCAAGCAAACCAAAATATAAAAACACTTGGATTTAGGGTATTCATCAAAAATCCTGAAATATATATCCCTAGATAATCTCTTTTTC
>JBEATG010000085.1:0-8349 GCA_041162035.1 Bacteroidota bacterium | reverse complement strand
CATCAACAATGTACCAGCCATGTTTAACGGTAGCCGCGTTGGCGTGCTTCGTGGTGAAATGTAGTTTACTCATAATTCTTTGTTTTAATGAGGCTGCGCTATCCCGTCAGCCATAAAATATTCCCCTTTTATAAGGGAGGGCGAAGGTACGGGGGGAAATTGGGTTTTCCCAAGATTTGGCCGTCGTTTTTTTACCCTGTATCTATAACTTGTTGATAATCAATAATATTTTTGTATCATAAAATACTTCATACTAAAATATTGCTGAAAATCAATGAGTTAAGAAATTGCAAAATGCGATAATGACATTAATCTAGGGGAATATTGGGGGTTCTAACCTAAATTTACCATACTTATATATATGTATCAGAAATTTCAGGCTACTCAAATTTTTACAGGCACCGAGCTTTTAGAAGACCAGTTGGTTTTAATAACCCAAAAAGATGGTACCATCGAAGCCTTGGTGGGTATTGAAGATGCGGGGGAAGATATTCAAAATTTTGATGGCATCATTAGTCCTGGTTTTATCAATGCGCATTGTCATTTGGAGTTATCGCACATGAAAGGAATGATTCCTGCGAAAACGGGCTTGCAAGAATTTGTAAAACAAATTGTGGGGTTGCGAAAAGTAGATGATGCCATTATTCAAGAAGCAATTGTTTCGGCAGAAAATGAAATGTTTGAAAATGGCATTGTTGCAGTGGGAGATATTTGTAATACCCTGGACACATTAAAGGCAAAAGCAAAACATCGTTTGGCTTATTATAGTTTTGTTGAATTGTACGATCTAGATCCAACACGCGCGCAGGATAAAATAAATGCAGGCATAATTTTACAAAATACTTTTGAACAAAATTGTATTCGCGCATCACTGGTACCACATGCGCCTTACTCCTGCACTTTTGCATTATTAAAATTATTAGCAGCTCATTTTGGATCACATACTATTAGTATGCATAATCAAGAAACAGCTGCAGAGAATGAATTTTTTGAAAATAAAACAGGTGACTTTATTGGCATGTATGAAAGAACAAAAGTGGCACTTGATTATTTTCATGCCACCGGTAAAACAAGTTTGCAATCGGTATTGCCGAAAATAAATACTGCCGCCCATTGTATTTTAGTACATAATAGTTTTACCTCCGTTGCTGACATTCAAGCAGTGCAACAACAAATGCCCAATACTTCGTGGTGCTTATGTCCCAATGCCAATCAATATATTGAAAGCGCAATGCCTCCTATTGATTTATTGCGCGCGCAAAAAGTAAATATTGTAGTAGGTACGGATAGCTATGCCAGTAACTGGAGTTTAAATATTTTAGACGAATTAAAGACGATTCAAAAACACAACCCAACAATTGAATTAGCTGAAATGCTTGGCTGGGCTACCCTAAATGGCGCGCGCGCATTACAAATGGACAAACATTTAGGTAGTTTTGAAAAAGGAAAAAAACCAGGGTTGGTATTAATTACTGGAGTGGATGCAGCAGGAAAATTAAGCAGCAGTTCATCATCAAAACAACTCATCAGAAATTAAATAAAACCATATTGGTAATCATTTAATTATTCCTTAATACTTTATGCGGCCCCTATAAATTTTATATGAAATTAACTCCCATTCGATTTGCTATTATTAGTTGTTTGCTTTTTTTAGGCTTAACTACACATGTGTTTGGACAAACAACAAAAATAAGTGGGCGGATACTTGATAACAAAGGAACGCCCATGGAGGCGGTAAGCATTGGCTTATATGACAGTGCTGGTATTAAAGTATTCCAAACTTTATCAGATATCGAAGGAAAATTTATGTTTGAAAAAAAGGTAACCCCTAATGCCTACTTAATGGTTTCCTTTATTCAGTTTGGATCTAGGACAATATTTTTATCAGCGAGTAAAAAAAATATTGACTTAGGTGATATTAATTTACAGAATAATCAGTTTTCATTAACTGAAGTAATGGTGCTTGGGAAAAAGGCACCTATAAATTTTAAAGTTGACAAACAAGTTTTTAGCGCAGGTCAGTTTGCAAACGCAGCCAATGGAAATGGTATTGATCTAATTAAAAACCTACCGGCTGTTTCAGTCAATGGATTGGGTGAAATTAGCTTGCGTGGTTCCGGTAGTTTTCAAGTCATGATTAATGGCAAGCCATCTTCTGGCGATCCAAGTTTTATTTTAGCGCAGCTTTCCGCTGCTTCTATTGAAAATATTGAAGTGATTACTAGTCCAGGGGCCACTTACGATGCGGATGGCAAAAGTGGCATTATAAATGTTGTAACCAAAACAGCTTTGGAGCTCGGTTGGATGGTCCAATCAAGTGTGATGTATGGTGCTAAGCCTTTCAATAATTTTGATAATAAAAGATATGCACAGCCACAAAGGGGTTCGGTGGATGTAACCGCAGGCTACAGAAAAAATAAATGGGATGTAAACTTGGGTTTTAATTATTTAAGAAATGATATTTCGGGTTATCGAGAAGGGGATGTGAACACCACGGTCAATGGTGTGTTCACTAGCTTCCCTTCAAATGGGGAAAGGAGTTTTAAAAAATACAATAGTGGCGGTCGTATTGCAATTGGACATGATACAAAATCAGGAAACAGATGGGAAGCGGGTGTTTACATTGGAAACAGATTTCAAAGCAGGGTAGCAGATTTGTTATATAATATTAAACATCGTGTTATTGCGACAGGTGTCATAACTAGTTTTGATTATTTTAATGAAAATACACAAGACAAGGAAGCACTGTTTTCGTTAGCAAATGTTGGCTACGATCATAAACTTTCGGGGAAAGCTAAAATCAATTTTTCGGTACAATATGAAGGGGCTAATTTAACAGGATTAACTATTAATAAAAATTTTAATAATATTGGAAGAGCAGTGCTATTCCAACAAACCAATAATCCAAGTTCCAATCCATTGAATGCAATCAGATTTAAAACCGATTATACATTTAAAAACAACAGGGGTACTTTTAATATGGGATATCAATTTAGAAATGATAAACAAGATGGAAACTTTGAATACGCATATAAAAATATGGGAATGACCCAGTTTATTATTGACCCGTTATTTTCAAGTAATTTAAAAGTTAATAATAATATACATGCGGGTTATATACAATACAGTGAAAAGCAAAATAAACTATTTAAACAAATTGGATTAAGGGCAGAGCATTTAGTTAGAACACTTACATTTTCCAATAATAATAAACAAAATGACTTAATACTTCCTAGCTTATTCCCTAGTTTTATTTTTCGTTATGATGCAAAAGACAAATTAGTACTTAAAACAAGTTACACACGAAGAGTTAAAAGAACGAATAATTTTGAGCTGAACCCTTTACCTGAAAGGGAGCATGCAGAAACACTAGAACAAGGGGATCCAAACTTACTTCCTGAACTTACAGGTGCTTTAGAGTTGGGATTAGAAAAAAGTTGGCAGAAAGGCAACTTGAATTTTATAATATATCGTCAAGACATCAAAAACCCAATCCAACGCGTAAATAAAGTTTATAATGATACTATATTAAATAGAGTATTTACCAATGCCTCTAAGGCATTACAAATTGGAATGGAGGTGAATATAACCAATACCATTACGCCTAATTGGCAATCTGTGTTGAGTGGAAATCTGTATCGTTATAAAATTGATGGAACTATATTTGATGGTGCTGTCAATGTTAGCAATGCTAGTATTATTTATAGCATAAATAGTACGCAAAGTATCAAGATTCAAAAAGGAATTGCGCTACAACTATCTATCAACTATTTATCAAACAGAATAACTGCGCAAGGGGAAGATGGTGCTTTTGTAACCCCTCATTTATCGCTTAAAAAAACTACGCAAGACCAACGATGGAACTTTCAAATGCAATGGCTTAATATAGACATGGGATCAAAAATTGCTAACAGACAAAGAATTACGACCAGAGGATCTAATTTTTATACTACGACTAATTATATATACGAGACAGACCAGCTGCAATTTTCATTAAGCTTTAATATGTCAAAACGAAATAGAAAAATAACCCTTCCAGTGAGTGATATAGCTGAAAAGGAATTTTAAAATTTTTAATTAAAAAATATTTTATTCTATGAAAAAAATAGGTAGTGTTTTAGTAGCTGTACTTTTTTTATTATTAATGCAATTACAAAAGGCTGTTGCGCAATCTATAAGTGCAATTAAACAAACTGCAAGCGTCATTACAAGTCCAACGACCACTTCCTTAACAAATATTATTCCAAAGCCGGTATCTGTAAAAGAAGCGGCAGGTGTGTTTACTTTTTACCACAACACCATTATTGAAATACCTGCATCACTCCTGCATGCAAAACAATTATTGCAAAGTCAATTAAGAAATTACAATTTTGCATCTAATAAACAAGCGACTAAAATAAAATATATACTTGTAGCCGGTGCGGAGAAAATAGCAAAAGAAGGTTATACCATTAATATTACGCCTAATGCGATATTGGTTAAAGCAAAAAATATTCAAGGCGCCTTATTGGCAACAAATACCTTGGTGCAAATTCAATTACTACAAAAAAATGCACAGCAAATTCCTTGTGGTACCATCATAGACGGTCCAAGATTTGAATACCGTGGCATGCATATAGATGTGTCAAGAAATTTTTATCCCATTAGTTTTATAAAAAAGTATTTGGACATCATGGCTTTGTATAAGTTCAATACTTTTCATTGGCACTTAACTGATGGTCCTGGTTGGAGATTACAAATCAATAGCTATCCCAAATTAACATCGATGGCTGCATTCCGAACACATAACGATTGGAAAAGTTGGTG
Organism: Bacteroidota bacterium; assembly: GCA_041162035.1. Taxonomy (GTDB): domain Bacteria; phylum Bacteroidota; class Bacteroidia; order Chitinophagales; family Chitinophagaceae; genus Sediminibacterium. The sequence continues at coordinate 3,543 of JBEATG010000085.1, read as the reverse complement.
GAATAATGAACGAAAGTATTTATCCGAGGGGGATCCCAATGCTTATGGAGGTTATTACACACAAGAACAAGCAAAGGATATAGTTGCCTATGCTAGTGCACGTGGTATAACGGTGATTCCAGAAATTGAAATGCCTGGACATTCTGAGGAAGTATTAGCCGCTTACCCCGAACTTTCCTGTTCTGGCAAACCCTATGTAAATGATGTGTTTTGTGCAGGAAATGAAGCGAGTTTTGAATTTATTGAAAAAGTATTGACTGAGGTAATGGCCATCTTCCCATCTAAGTACATTCATATTGGTGGCGATGAAGCGGGCAAAGGTGCTTGGAAAAAATGTCCCAAATGTCAATTAAGAATTAAAAATGAATCCTTAAAAAATGAAGAGGAGCTTCAAAGTTATTTAGTGAAGCGTGTCGAAAAATTCTTAAATAAAAACAATAGAAACTTATTAGGATGGGATGAAATTATAGAAGGGGGTTTGAGTCCGAATGCAACGGTGATGAGTTGGAGAGGCGAAAAAGGAGGCATTCAAGCAGCGAATGAAAATCACGATGTAATCATGACACCGGGTGGAGAAACTTATTTTGATGCTTATCAAAACATTCCTTCCACACAACCTGAAGCGATTGGTGGTTACTTACCTATGAAACGTGTGTACAATTACAATCCAGTACCAGCGGTACTTGCGGTTGACAAACAAAAATATATCAAAGGCACACAGGGACAATTATGGTCAGAATATATTCCAAGCACCAATCATCTTGAGTACATGTCATTTCCTCGGGCCATTGCTTTAAGTGAGGTTGGATGGACGCCTATTGAAAATAAAAACTTTGATGATTTTAGCAGTCGCTTACAAAGTCATTATTTATTATTACAAAAATTAAATGTCAACTACTACCGACCTTCCACGATTGTAGAAGTTTTTTCGGCACCTGACATGAATGAACAAAAAAATAAAATAAGTTTTACTTCTGAAATTTATAATGCCAATATTAGATACACCATTGATGGCTCAACGCCTTCCAACAATTCACAAAAATATGAACAGCCCTTTTATGTGGGTGGGGAAGTAACTATTAAAGCTTCCGTGATAACGAATGATGGCGTAGTTCACGAGCCTACTACTTATTTTTCCAATTACCATAAAGCGATTGGTAAGAAAGTAAAGTTCAATACCCTTTGGGATAAAAGCTATCCAGCACAAACCGAATCCACACTGACCAATGGGATCATTGGTAGCATTACTTATTCGGATAAACAATGGTTGGGTTATTTAATTGATTTTGATGTGGTGGTAGATATGGATAGTATTACCCCCTTAAATAAAATTGGGCTTCGCTTTATGCAATATGTAGGAGCTGGTGTGTATATGCCTAAGTCAGTTTCCTATTCATTCTCTAATGATGGTATTAATTTTAGCACTCCAATTAAAGTTGAAAATAATATATCGGATACGGAGCGAAAACTTTCCTTTAAAACTTTTGAAACCTTATTAAACAATACCTCAGCCAGGTATATTCGTGTGCAAGCTGATAACTCCCGAAGACAATTTTTATTCACGGATGAAGTGATTGTGAATTAAGGCGCGGTAATACTTAATAGTATACGCGTCATTACTACTTAATAGCACACAGGTCCTTGTTTTATTTATTTGAATCGGTAATACTAATGCAAGATGGATTGCAGGATGGGTAGTGATTTAATTTCACTGAATTTTTTATAATGCCAGCTGAGTGACAATTGGAATAGTTCCAATATTTTTTTTCGTTGCGCACCACTTAATGAGATTGTTTCCAAATCATTATAAAATTGAACCTGTAAAAAAGTAGAAGCTACCTGTGCGGTTTGCGCTTCCAAATAATAAGGATGTGCGGGTGGCTTAGGTACAAACTCCCCTTCCTTAATATCCAATATCGGTGTTTCGTTGCTATACTTTCCTTGCAAACCAAATCCCATGGTTTGACTTAGGTGTATTAAAAAATAAATAGGCAAATTACTCACTAGTCCTGCGCCTCCTTTATCTAATTGCTTAAATGTATCCTCAATTAAATAAAACATTTCTGGGTGTGGTTCGGGCTGCATGGTTTGTTGCAACACTTCAACAATATATAAGGCTACTGCATTGCGAAGTACATCGGAATAAACATTTTGATACACATAATCCCAACTCACTTCCTTCACCATTTGCATTGCTTTCATGGGTGTATGATACACTTCCATTTGTAGTATTGCAGCGGGTTGATAAAACACGCCTTTGTTGGCACCTTTTTTACTAGTAACTCTAGCGCCTTTAATAATATATTGTTGTAAACCAAAAAGTTCTGTATACGCGCTCATGATGATACTAGTATCCCCATATTTGGTGACACGTAATACAATACCCTTGGTGTTATGTAACATAGATTAAATACTAAAACAAATATAGCCATTTGGTTGCATAATATTTATTTTATTGATACAAATGTAAAGTGTAACTTTACACTATATGATTGTCATTATCAAGCACAAAGGTTTGAAGGAGTTTTGGACAAAGGGGTTAAGCGGAAAGCTGCCCTCCGATCAAAAAAATAAAATTCGACTCATTTTAGACACTTTGAATGATGCCAACGAAATACCTCAAGATCTTATTCCATTTAAAAACTGGAACATCCATAAATTAAGAGGCGCCTATATTCGATTTTGGAGTATTACTGTAAAAGAAAATTGGAGAATTATTTTCAAATTTGATGGAAAAAATATAATAGACGTTGATTATCTTGATTATCATTAATAAAAAACAATGAACAGAAAAATTAAACATAATACTCATCCTGGTGAATTATTTAGAGAAGAAATAATTAATGCCTACGGATTAACAATTACTGAGGTAGCTGAAATGCTAGGCGTAACGCGTCCGGCCATATCCAACTTAGTAAATGAAAAAGCGGGTATGAGTCCGATGATGGCCTTAAGAATAGCAAAAGTATTTGGTGGAAACGCTGCTCTTTGGGTAAGAATGCAAGCTACTTATGACCTCAGGGAAGCCGAAAGCAATTGGGAAAATATTAAGCTAAAGCCCTACAAACAAGCTCAAATAGCTTAATAATAAATTAATTTTATTTTGCTAAACGCTCTTGAACTGTTGCAAAAAGCGTAAGTCATTTTGTGAATACAAACGCAAATCATTTACCTGGTATTTTAATTGCGCAATTCTTTCAACGCCCATACCAAAGGCAAAGCCCGTATACTTTTCAGGATCAATATCAAAGTTTTTTAACACGTTGGGGTGTACCATGCCACTTCCTAAAATTTCAACCCATCCGGTGTGCTTACAAATATTACATCCTTTACCACTACAAATTTGACAACTAATATCCATCTCCGCACTTGGTTCGGTAAATGGAAAATAACTTGGACGGAATCTTACTTTCACATCCTTACCAAACATTTCTTGTACGAAAAAATAAAGTGTTTGTTTTAAATCGGCAAAGCTTACATTTTCATCAATGTACAATCCTTCTACTTGATGAAAAAAACAATGCGCGCGCGCTGATATTGTTT
>JBEATG010000265.1:0-3659 GCA_041162035.1 Bacteroidota bacterium | reverse complement strand
TTTAATTGAAGGCGCAAATTTAATGAAAAACATCTGATTTATGTTAAATTTGTCCACTTATGCAAGCAATTGAACAATTTTACCCAATGCTGAATCAACCTTTTAAGGCTGTAATCACTGCACATCAAAAGCCAGATGGGGATGCGATGGGTTCTACGCTTGGCTTATATCACTTTTTAAAACAATTGGGGCATGAGGTAACGGTGATTTCACCTACCAATTGGGCACCCTTTTTAGATTGGATGCCAGGTGTTGATCAAGTGATTGATTTTGAGGCCAATAAGAAAGAAGCAAGTCAAATTGTAGCTGATGCGGATTATGTATTTTGCTTGGATTTTAATATTCTACATCGCACAAAGCATTTAGAACCAATTATTAGAGACTCGAAGGCCTTAAAAATATTAATTGACCATCACCAACAACCTGATACTCCGTCATTTGCATATGGCATTAGTGACGTTAAAATGAGTTCAACCTGTGAAATGATTTATGATTTTATCGTACAATCTGGCCATAGTAATTTAATTAATTTGGACATAGCAGCCTGTTTATATACTGGGTTAATGACAGATACTGGGTCATTTCGTTTTCCATCAACCACCGCATCAGTGCATAAAATTGTTGCCCATTTGAAAGAATTGGGTTTACAACATGCTAAAATTCATGAAAATATCTACGATAATTCAACAGAAGGACGCTTAAAGTTCATGGGAAATGCGTTTTTGAATAGGATGACCGTACTTCCTGAATATAAAACTGCAGTCATGGCGATTCCCAAATCAGATATTTACAAATTTGAGCTAAAAACAGGGGATACCGAAGGCCTTGTTAATTATTTATTATCGATTGAAGGTATTAAATTTGCTGCCATATTAATTGATCGAGAAGAGGAAAGAAAATGGAGTTTTAGAAGCAAAGGTAACTTTGATGTTAATATATTTGCAAGAACTCATTTTGAAGGAGGCGGACATGCAAATGCTGCTGGTGGAAGATCTTCGAAATCATTGGATGAAACATTAAACGATTTTAAAACCATAATAGAAAACTATAAATCACAATTAACACAATTAAATTAAAAATGATAAAATCAACTTTAAAGTTAGTAGCTGCTATTGTATTGTTTGCAAGTTGTAATCAATATGAAAAAGCCCCTTCAGGAATGCTTTACAAAATCACTCATGGTAGTGGTAATTCAAAGCCATTGGCGCAAGGGCAATATGTAAAATTAAATATTGAGTACAAGTTAAAATCTAAAGACACTGTTTTAAGTAGTACTTATGGCGTAATACCAGTTTATTTCCCAATTGATACTACAAGATTAGGTAAATATACTTTTACTGAAATTATTACAAAATGTAAAAAAGGAGATAAAATTGAATTCTCTTTAAGCATTGATACTTTAGTGAAAATGGGCGCTGTTCAAGTAAATGAAGTGTTTAAAGCAAAAGATATCATTTTAGGTAAAGCTGAAATTTTAGATGTATTTGCTGATGTTACAAAAGTAGATGATGATTACAAAAAAGAAATGGCTGCTGAAAAAAACAGAGAAATCAATGCAATTAAAGCATACTTAGCTAAAAATAAAATCAACGCAGTTCAATCACCAGATGGTGTATTCGTTGTGGTAAAAGAAGCAGGTGATGCGACTAATAAAGTTGACTCTACAAAAATTGCAAGCGTGTATTACAAAGGCTATAATTTTAAAGGAGAAACTTTTGATACTAATATCAATCCTAAAGATTCAGCATCTAAGCCTTTTGAAGTAAAAATTGCAACTAATTCAGTTATTCAAGGTTGGGATATTGGATTACAATATTTTGGTAAAGGTGGAAAAGGAAGTTTATACATTCCTGCAATGTTGGCTTATGGCCCTCAGCCGAATGGTCAAATTAAAGCGTATGAAAATTTAGCATTTGATATTGAAGTGGTAGATGTGACTTCTAAATCAATGTCTGCACCTCCTTCACCAGTAGGCGCAAACAAATAAATTCAATTTAATAGAAATTTGGAGAACTCCTTCCCGTTTTGGGAGGGAGTTTTTTATTGTAGATAGGGTAATAATTCAATAATTTGTTTTGCTTCTTTTACATCATGTACCCTTAGTATGGAAGCACCATTCAATAATCCCAATGTATTTAAAACGGTTGTGCCATTCAAGGCATCTTCTGGCCCAATGCCCAATGTTTTATAAATACTTGACTTTCTAGAAACCCCTAATAAAATCGGAAGGTTGATTACTTTTAATTCTTGTAATCTTTTAACGATATCAAAATTTTCTTGTACTGTTTTTCCAAATCCAAATCCTGGATCCATGACCCAGTTTTCAATACCGAAGGAAGCTAATAATTTCTTTTTCATTTCCATATCATCTATAATAGCGGAAATAATATCAGACCTCTTTTCAATTTGATGCATGGTCATCGGGTTCCCGGTAATATGCATGGCAATATAGCCTGCCTGGTATTTTGAAACCACTTCTAAAATTTTAGTGTCAAAACTGGCACCACTTATATCGTTGATGATATGCGCCCCAGCATTTAGGGCATGTTCTGCAACGATTGGATTAAAAGTATCAATGGATATTAATTGCTCGGGGAATTGATTTTTAAGCGCTTCTAGATAGGGCATTAAATTGGCAAGTTCGGTAGCTGTATTTATAATCTCAGCACCAGGTCGCGTACTTTGTGCACCAATATCTAAAATTTGTGCACCCTCCGCAATCATTTGTGTTGCTTTTGCCAATAAGTCCGCAATGGATTTCGCCCTGCTATTTTCATAAAAACTGTCATGGGTGACATTCATAATACCCATGATTTGAGGGGTATTTATTTCCCATTTCCCGTTTTGAGCTACATTTATGAACATAGTTTTATTATAAAGTGGTTATTGATTATCTTGCAACTGTTCAAAGATATTAACTAACATAGTAATTAGGTCAATTTTCATGAGTCAAACTTCCGCACAATTTGATCAAGCCATTGCATCATGCAGTGATATTTTCATCAAAAAAACCAAAGATTATGGTACTGCTTGGCGTGTTTTAAGAATTATATCAGTCGTAGATCAAATATTCATTAAAGCACTCAGAATTAGAACCATTCAAGATATTGGTACCCAAAAAGTGGGTGATGACATCGCATCTGAATTCAAAGGGATTATTAATTATTCTGTAATAGGGCTTATCCAACTAAAATTGGGAGATCCTAAGGTGGATGAACTACCTGTTGAAAAAGTGCAGGCCATGTACCATGAATATGTCAATTTTGCTAAAACCACGATGCTTGATAAAAATCATGATTATGGGGAAGCATGGAGGGACATGAGTCAAGAAAGTTATGCGGATTTAATCTTAATGAAATTAATGCGCACTAGACAAATTTTAACCAATGATGGAAAAACATTAATCAGTGAAGGGGTCGATGCAAATTTTGTGGACATATTGAATTATGCTGTTTTTGCGTTAATTCAAATAGGAGAGGGTAAACATTAAAACAAGCTTATGCAAAATTTTATAAAAATAATTCGTTGGAGTGTAGGGTTGTTATTTATTTTTTCTGGCTTGATTAAAGCCAATGATCCTTTGGGATTAAGCTATAAAATGCAAGAATTTTTTGAGGTTTGGGGTATGATTTATTTTAATGATTATACTTTGGCATTAT